>JBOHFY010000051.1:0-11747 GCA_050699895.1 Pseudonocardiaceae bacterium | reverse complement strand
GTTGTGCACGGCCACAGCTCACTTTCGGCGATCACCAGCGGAGCACACCGGGTGACTGGCCGACGTGCCGTTGCGGCGTTAGCCGGAATCACCTGCGCGTGACATCCCTTCCTATCCAGCGCTGAGCTGTATCTATCTCAGCCGCGACAGCATGGAACACGGGACTCACGCAGTCCGGTGACCGCACGCACTGTCCGCGCCAGCCTGACCCGGTAGGGTGCCGTTCTCCTGAGGAGCCGGCGGACGGGTGGGCGGTGCTGCCCACCTGCCATTGATGGCCTGCTCGTCGTGGGGGTGCCAACTGTGTTACGGCGGTGACGTCATGGGGGAGGTGCGGTGGCCAAGGTTTTCATCAGCCACGCCAGCGACGATCGAGAGCCAACCGATGAGGTGCACCGGTGGCTGGTCGCTGAGGGCCACAAGGTGTTCCTGGATCAGCATCCGCGCGATGGCATTGAGCTGGGCGAGGAGTGGGAACAGTGGCTGCATGAGCGGCTGCGCTGGGCCGACGCGGTGGTCTGCGTGGTCACCTTGGCTTTCCTGGCATCGAAATGGTGTACCTACGAGGTGGCTTGTGCCCGGGCGCGGGGCAGCCGGTTGTTGCCGGTGCGGGCCGAGCCGAAGGTGGAGCACCCGCTGCTGAAGTCCGCGCACCAGGCTGACCTGTCCACCGCTGGGCGCGCGGTGCTGGTGGAGGCGTTGCGTCGGGTTGACGCCGCCGGGGGGCTGGGGTGGGCGAATGACCGGTCGCCGTTTCCGGGACTGCGCTCGTTCGACGTCGAGGATCATCAGGTGTTCTTCGGCCGCGGCAGCGAGGTGCACCAGCTCGCCGGCCTGTTGCGCTCCCCCGTCGAGCGCGCCGAACGAGCGGTGGTGCTGGTGCTCGGCCCCTCGGGATGCGGCAAGTCATCGCTGGTCCGGGCCGGGCTCCTGCATGTGATGGCTCAGGAACCGGGCTGGTGGACGCTGCCCCCGATCCTGCCCGGCGCTGACCCGGTGGCCGCGTTGGTCAGGCAGCTGGCCGCTGCGGCTCAGCAGCTCGACCTGAAGAACTGGACAGTAGCGGACGTGCGGCATCGGCTCGATGACGACGGCCTGACGGCACTGGCCGATGAGCTACTGCTGGCTGCCCGGGCGCGGCGGCTGCTCGTGGTGGTGGATCAGTTCGAGGAGCTGCTCACGCAGGCATCATCCGAGCAACGGGCCCAGTTCACGCAGCTGCTTCACCCGGCTCTGGGTGGTCCAGTGCAGGTGGTCGCCACCCTGCGGTCAGAATTCCTCAACCAGCTGCTAGCTGACACCGACCTGGCAGTGCTGCCGACTCGGCACTACCCACTGCGGCCACTGCGCCGCGAAGCACTGCGGACCGTGATCAAAGACCCAGCCAAACTGGCCGGGATCGCCGTCGACGACGAGCTGGTGACCCGGCTGGTCACCGACACCGACAGTGGGGAGGCACTGCCGCTGCTGGCGTTCACTCTCTCCAAGCTCGCCGGCGGCGTCAGTCGCGGCGGCCAGCTGTCCACCGCACGCTACGACGAGCTCGGCGGAGTCCAAGGAGCCCTGACCCGCCAGGCCGACACCGCCTTAGCCGACGCGACCGCCGTGACCGGTCGGCGGCGCGAGGAAGTCATTGCCGGGTTGTTGCGATTAGTCACCGTGGATGAGCAAGGCCGCCCCACACGCTGGCGAGTCCCTCGCGATGAGCTGCCCGAGCCGGTGACCCGAGAACTGGACGCATTCATCGAGCGCAGACTGCTCACCACCGACAAAGATGATGACAGCGCGGTGGTCGTCGGAGTGGCACACGAAGCATTTCTTTCCGCCTGGCCCCCACTGGCCCAGGCAATCGACAAGGACAAAAAAGCCCTGCGGGCCCGCCGCGCGGTCGAGCAGGCCGCCACCGAATGGAAGAACCATCACCGCCCACCCGACCGGCTATGGGAACGCAACCAGCTCGCCGCCGCAGTTGCCGACACCGGCGCTCACCTCCAGGCCCGGGACCTGGTCACCGACCACGTGGATCTCAGCCCAACAGCCCGCGCCTTCCTGCGGGCCAGCATCCGCCGGGACCGTGTGCGCCGAGGGCGCGCCGTCACCGTCTTGTCAGTGCTGCTCGTCCTCGCTGTCGTCGCAGCGGGAATCGCCTTCGTCCAGCGGGCCGCTACGGAGCAACAACGCAACATCGCGGTGTCCCAGAAGGTCGCGGGACAGGCCCCGGCGCTGCGCGCGACCAACTCGGCCCTGGCCGCCCAACTCAGCCTGGCCGCCTATCGACTTTTCCCCACGACAGAAGCTCGCAGCAGTTTGCTCAGCACCTTCGCCACCCCTTACGCCACCCAACTCGCCGCCCACACAGACTCCGTCCAGTCGGTGACTTTCAGCCCCGACGGGCACACCCTGGCCACCGCCAGCCAAGACACCACCGTGCGGTTGTGGGATATCAGTGACCCCCACCATCCCAGCCGGCTGGGCACCCTCACCGGCCACACCGGCCCTGTCAAGTCGGTGGCCTTCAGCCCCAACGGCCACACCCTAGCCACCGCCGGCGACGACCACACCGCACGATTGTGGGATGTCCACGACCCCCAGAACCCCCGCCCACTGAGTACCCTCACCGGCCACACCGGCAGCGTCAAAGCGGTGGCCTTCAGCCCTGGCGGGCACACTCTAGCCACCGCTGGCGAGGACAAGACCGTGCTGCTGTGGGACATCGGTACCCCCGGCCGACCCACCCTGCTGCATACCCTCACCGGTCACACCAACACCGTTCGCTCGGTGGCTTTCAGTCCCGACGGGCGCGTCCTGGCCACTGCCAGTGAGATTGGCATCGATAACACCGTGCGGTTGTGGGAGGTCGGTGAACCCCATCAGCCTCACCTACTGGGTAGTCTCCCCGGCTACCCCAACGATGTTTACTCGGTGGCTTTCAGCCCCGATGGGCATACCCTGGCCACCGGCAGCAAGGACATCACCACACGGCTGTGGGATGTCCACGACCCGCACAATCCCAGGCTGATGCGCATCCTCAACGGTCACACCGACACCGTTTTCGCGGTAGCCTTCAGCCCCGATGGGCACACTCTGGCCACCGCCAGCTTCGACCACACCGCACGGCTGTGGCATTTTCCCGGACCCATCCTCAACGGTCACACCAACATCGTTTTCGCGGTGGCCTTCAGCCCCGACGGGCACACCCTGGCCACCGCCAGCGACGACCACACCGCGCGACTGTGGGATGTCCGCGACCCCCACAACCCCGAACTGCTAGCCACCCTTACGGGCCATATCAAGGAGGTCAAAGGGATAGCCTTCAGTCCCGACGGGCACACCGTGGCCACCGCCAGCAACGACACCACCGCGCGGTTGTGGGATGTCCGCAACCCCCGCAACCCCCGCCCGTTGGGTATTCTCCCCGTGCACGATGGCGCAGTCAAAGTGGTGGCCTTCAGCCCTGACGGGCGCACCGTGGTCACCGGCAGCGCCGACGGCACCGCGCGACTGTGGGATGTCGACGACCTCCTCAATCCCGCACCGCTAGCCATCCTCCCCAAGCACCGCGACACCGTCAGGTCGGTGGCTTTCAGCCCGGACGGGCACACCCTGATCGACGGTAGCGACGACGGCACCGCACAGCTGTGGGATGTCCACGACCCCCGCAAGCCCCACCCGCTTAGCAAGATCATCGGCCACATCGGTGAAGTCCGCGCAGTGGCTTTCAGCCCCAGCGGGCGCACGCTGGCCATCGCCAACGAGGGCACCGTATGGTTGTGGGACATCAGCGACACCCACCGACTTCCCAGCCGGCTGCGCGAGATCACCGGTAACACCGGCAGCGTCAAAGCGGTGGCCTTCAGCCCGGACGGGCACACCCTGGCCACCGCCACCTATGACCACATCACGCGCTTGTGGGACGTCAGCGACCCCCGCAACGCCAGCCCGCGAGGCATCCTCACCGGCCACACCGACGTCGTCTTCTCAGTGGCCTTCAGCCCCGACGGGCGCACCCTGGCCACCGCCAGCGCTGACACCACCGCGCTGCTGTGGGAAACCGACGCCGAGAGTGTCGCCACTCGGATCTGTCGCATCACCTCTCCTATTACCAGAAAAGAATGGGAACAATACCTGCCCGACTTTCCTTATCAGCCCCCGTGCCTACACGACCCACCATTGGCAAGCCGATGACCAGCCGTAGCGCGATGTGTGTGGGCAAAGCCCGTGAACTCGACACCACGGACGTTTCACCGCACTTGGGACGTCGGTAGTGTCGAGTTCACGGCGGTGCCGTCACCGCGTCTCCCACCGGTGGGGCTCAGGCAGCGGTTATCGCTTCGGGTGCACACCAGCGAACTCCGCCAGGAAAAACTGAGTCTAATAAGCGGTTCACAGTCTTGGAGTGTGAACGATCACGCTCAGTCCGGCTCGGGACGCTCGCCCACTCCTGGGTTGCATGACGCGACGACAGTCCTGAAGTAGCCGACATGGGGACGGTATTCGTCGAGATTCCACGTCGCCTTGCCTGGATCTCGAATCGTAACAAATTCCTGGTGGCAAATATATTGATCCCGCATGCCCTGTTTGTTTTTCTTGATTCCCCGCCCTTCGTTTTTGTACTTCGAGTACAGTTCGTCCCAGCCGGCTTCCCCCGCGTCGTGACTCCCACGCTGCTTTCGCGCCCACGCCGTCGGTGTTACCTGAAGAGTAAATCCGGGTTCCCTCTTAATCCACGCTGCACTCTTGATCAGTTCCTTTCCCATCCACGGGTCAGCGATGATAGGGTATGCCGCGCCGTGGTGGGCGACAACTTGGACGACTGTGTTGCGTCGAATCTCATAGTGGGTGGCTACTTCTCGGCCTAGGTTGTCCTTTGCCCAGGGAGCGGCAAAACCACCTCGGAGCAAGCCGTCAGGGTTCATAACAAGCACACCGCCATCTTGCCCGATCTTCATGCTCCCACCAGCAGGCACATCGACCGGATAGACGAACTCAGACGGCGCCTCATCGCCCCGGATCACCATCACGACTCGGACGCTATCCTGAAAAGACTGAACAGCAAGATCAGTCGCTTTGAGGCTGTTGGGGTAAGTCACAGTCCCATCGCGAGCGATAACAGCATCTTTCACGTCACCGTCGGACGGAAGTCCCACATCAAAGTGGGAACCCTTCTCAGAGTCGGGCCGGCCAAGAACGACCTTCCCGGAGTTGTTCTTCGGAATGCTGATAGACAGTTTTTCGCCCGCTGCCGTGATGTGTTCTGCCCCACGTTTAATAGGAGCACGGGTGATGTCTGCAATCTCTGGTGCGACCCGATCGATTCGACTGGCGATGCCATCAGCTGCCGCTTGATCACTTCCTCCACACTCTGCGGAAGCTGACCCTGCAGCAACAATGAGCCCGACCGTTCCTAAAAGACCCGCCATTAACCGGACGAATAGGCTCAACTGCGACTCCCCCCATTTGGTCGAGCACCCGGCTCGCCTGGAAATTGTTTCAAGTCCTCCGGGGTGTTCACATGATTTTCACCAATGGCCTGGTTCACGACGAAGAACCGCCCTGCCTTGTACGGTTTCCCGTCAGCCCCTAGTTCCTTGATCGCTTTTTCCCGGGCCGTAGGATTGGCAACTACCCGAATGGAAAACGTCTGATCGGGCTTTTGGCAGGTGAAGTCCCAATGATCCGCGGCGGAAAGATCATCATCTTCAAAATTGGGACAGTTCGCCGTGTCCGCCACCGTCCGCGCAAGAGCCCTCCCGGACCGCTGATCCTGCGGTTGACTGTCCAGCGACACCCTCGAAGACGCACAGCCTCCCAATGCTAAGGCGGCCATCACCAGCCCTCCGATCACCAAACGCATAGTTCCCTCTCTGGCTAGATATCGAGACGGCCCTACGTCCCGAGTCGATCTCGCCCACGAGCAGATCAGGGGCAGCGGCAGGGGCGTGATCACGGCATGGAAGATATACCCTCGGCGAGAGGACGTACACGCTCCGCAGTGTGACCCTCATCTCACCGATCGAGCAGCCAAGACGAACAGCCGCTGACCACGTGGTCAATGTGACTGCGTAGTATGCGACCGCATTTTTTTGATCTTGACTACCGGACCCGTATGGTACCCGACCGAGGTCGTGGAACACTCAGTACAGGCGGGCTCATCCGGGGAGTGACCTTGGTAGGAGCTTACGCCGCCGAGTGATCACTGCTCCTCTTTCATCCATCGTCTGCCCAGTGCTCGTATTTCGGAAAGATCGGTCCACCCTGCTGGTAGGACCGGAACAGCGCTTGGCGTGTTGGCAGTGCCGTGGTCACCGAGTCGCTGCCCGTTGAGCACATAGGCGACTGAATCTCCTCGTCGCCACCGGATGGTGAACCCGTCTTGACGGTGCCGGTCAATGACCAAGCGGCGGCCATGCTCGATAACGGCGTCGCCTTGTTCGATGAGTCGTTCGCCCGGGACCGGCAAATCTACGTGACTCACCTCGCCGACGCCCTGGCTTGACCGGACAAGAAGCGCGACCTGGATGCTGCCGCCGACCGAGGCATGACATCGATCGACTTGGCCGAAAGCCTGCACTCCACCCTCGGCGCCGGACTACTCCATAATCTTTACCACCAGACGCAACCCCCCGCCACAGTACCCGCCGTAAGCGACTTCCACCGAGCGCGGGATCTGACGCACAGCAAGCTGGCGCTCCATACCGTGTGACCTCCAACCGTCAGCAGCACGGCAAGATCGTCGCTGATCGATCGGAGCAGCCGGAGGACCCGGACCTCATCGACCACGTCGGAGGGCCTCGGCGAACTCGTGGTGGCTGCGCCGCAGTCGCGGCTGCTCGTCGGCGTAGATCTTGCGCATGGTGGCGGTCCAGCGGACCCGCGCCGGGGGGTCGTCGTCGAACAGGACGCGGCCATCCAGGGCGATCCGGCCGGCCAGCTCAAGGGGGCGCCGTTGAGCACCACGAGATCGACCCCCGGCGGGAGCAGCACCTCGAAGGCCGGCGGCGCGGCGAACGGCCACCAGGCCGCGACGTCGACATCCGAGTCCACCTGCGGCGAACCGGCAACCCGGCTGCCGTGCAGCAACCCGAACCGGGCCCCGGCGCCACGCAGCACCGCGACGATCTCAGCGGTGAGGCCATCCGGCACACCGAGCGTCATAGGGCAGAGTGTCGCGCGGGTACGCGGTGCTCACACAGGCGTACTCAGCGCCGGGATCGTGGATCGGAAACGCTCCTCGACGTCTTGGACGCTCGAACACTCCGCGTGAGGGGCCAGCGCGCGGCGTACCGAGTTGACCTGTTCCAGACTGCGGGTGCTACGCAACGAGCCGAGCAAGGGGATCACCTGGCCCAGCAGGTCACAGGCCCGGTCGAGGTCGCTGTGCGGGTTGCCCTGCGCAGGCAGGTGGGAGCGGACGAGGGCGGTCGTAGCCAGGACGCGGCGACGCGCGTGGCCACCTGCCGCTGCCGAGTCCAGCACGTCCGGAGCCAGTCGTTGAACGTCATTGTGCCAGCCAAGGTCGCTGGCCATGCACAGCATTTCGTAGCTCAGGTGTTCGGCTGTGAAGAACTTGAACCACAGCCGCTCGCCGGACGGGGCTGCTCGATCCAGTGCTCGTTGCGCGACCGAGCACGCCTGCGCGCAGGCTCGCTGGTCGCCACGCAAGGCATGCGCGCTGCCCTGCCAGGCGGCGCAGCGGGCCGCCGTCAACGGCGAGCCGCAGTCCAGTCCGGCACTGGCGAGAGCCAGTGCCTGGGAAGAGTCACCAAGAGAGTGCGCTTGCGTCGCCATGTCAGCGAGGATGTGCGCCCCCAGTGCACGGTCCCCGCTGGCCTGGGCCAGCCGCAGGGCCTGGATGAAATAGCGCTGAGCGAGCCCCTGCTTACCGGAATCCCAGCTCATATATCCGCACAGATCGCACAACCGCGCCGTCGCGGCCATCAGTTCCCGGCCGATGGCGTCGTCGTAGCTGCCCTCAAGCAGCGGGAGCACGACGTGGTTCACGTAGTGCAGGAGCGTGGAACGGGCATACCCGCCGCCGAGCCGCTGATCGACATCGGTGAACGTCGCGCACATCTGCCACATCGCGTCGATGTCATCCTGGCCGACGTGGCGACCGGCCCAGCCCTGGACGACCTCATCCTCGCGGTTCAGCAGCCACTCACGGGTCGGTCCAGCGAACGCCGAGGCGACCCACGTCGCCGACACGATAATCGACCGCCGGTTCACGTCCGCCCTCCACAGCTCCCCCACCACCTTAACGGTGGCGTGAGGCGTGGCGGGCCACGCGAGTCCGAAGTCACCCGCGTCAGACCCGCCGCTCACCAGTGCGTCATCGGGTGCGTCGCGGGTCGGTCGGTCGCGTTCGAGCTGCGGCCAGAGCCGTTCCAGCGCCCCACCAGTGTCCAACGCGGTATCGAGCCGCCGAGCGAGCGCAAGGCTGGGAGACCGCTCACCTTTCTCGATCTTGCCGATCAAGGCGCCACTGTCATGAGTCCGCCGCCCGAGGGCAACTTGCGACAACCCGCGCAGCGTTCGCCAATACCGCAGCTGCGCACCGAAGAAGTGCAACACCGATTCCAGCGGGGTCAGCTCCCGCGGTACCTGTCCCATGACACGTCCCCTCCCCACAACGAGTGACCCTTCCTACCCTGGCCCCGGCGCAGCACGGCACCACGATGACCCGGAATGTCGCATGCGGACAGCCACCCTGTCCGCATCCATCCCCTGGCAAGACGGGCGCTCGCCCAGCCTCGTCGACGCCGAGCGACTCGTCCCCAAGCCAACCTCGGTGCCGCGGATCAGGACTGACCTCATCCGCGAGGCCCAGGAGGGGTCTCCGCCGACGGCCGAGTAACCGGATCGCCTGGTCGGTGACCCTGACGAGTACCCTCACACTGTGGTGTACGAGCGGATTAGCATCACCCCGGGCCGGATGGGCGGACTGCCCTGCATCCGCGACACCCGCGTCACGGTTGCCGCCGTCCTCGGCCAGCTTGCCGCCGGACGTACGTTCGAGCAGATTCTCGACGACTACCCGTACCTAGAGCACCAGGATATCCTGGCAGCGCTGGAATTCGCCGTTGCCGCAGTTCAGGAGCGTGAGCTTCCGCTCGCTCGGCCAGCATGAGGTTCCTCGTTGACGCCAATCTCTCGCCGCGGGTGGCGGCTCGGCTTTGCGATGGAGGCTGCGAGGCATCCCATGTTCAAGATCACGGGCTGCTGAATGCTGACGACGAGAAGATCCTTCACTACGCCCTCGACACGGGCCACGTCATCATCTCCGCAGACTCCGACTTCGCGACGATGCTCGCACTGAACTGGTATGACCTCGCCATCGTTGATCTTGCTGCGTTCCGCAGACCACCTCAACCCCACTGAGCAGGCGAATCTCCTACTCGCCAATCTTCCGGCAGTGCTTCACGATCTCGATGCTGGATGCGTTGTCTCGATTAGCCGGAATCACCTCCGTGTGAAATCCCTTCCCATCCAGCGCTGAGCTATATCTATCCCACCCGCGGCGACATGGAACACGGGACCCACACCGTAGCGTGGGGCCGGCCGACGCGTCAGAAGGAGGCAGCGGACCCATGTCGGGCGACCACGGGAGCGGGTCACGCGCCCAGGCGGTCATGCTCGGTGCGCTCATCCGGGAGCTGCGGGAATGGTTGGGCTGGTCGCAGTCTCGGCTGGCCACAGCCTTGTGCGAGGTCGCGAAGCATGAGACGGTGACCCGCGAGATCGTCTCTCGCTGGGAGACCGGCAAGCGCGTTCCGGGCCCGTGGTGGCTGCGCCACCTGGCCACGGTCCTGCAAGTTCCCCTCGAGATCTTGGAGCAGGCTGGCGTGGATCGTCGTCGCTTTCTCACTGAGGTCCTCGGTGAGACCATCGCGCCACTCGTCGCCTCCGACCTGATCGAGCACGGCTTCGTCGCCGCGCTGCACGGCGGCTATCCCAGCGTCGATGACTGGGACCACACCGTCGACAGCTACGGCCGCGACTACATGACCTTAGGCGCGGGTGAGATCCAGAAACGCCTCGCCGCAGACCTCGTGGTCCTGCAGCAGCAACTGGGCACCCCGGGTCTCTGGGCTGTTGGCGCCATGCTGGCGACGCTGTACGGAAAGACCTTTCCGGGCAGTGACGGGGCAAAAGCCCTCACCTGGTATCGGCACGCGGCCACCTTCGCCGACCGGTCCGGGGACAAGAACACCCGGGTCTGGGTGCGTGGCAGGGCGGCCATCGCGCTGGGCTACGAGGGCGCGTCCCTCGAGGCCGCCGAGTTGCTGGCCGAGCAGGCGATCGCCCTTGAGGAGCGGCCCTCGCTCGGTCGGCTGGGCGCCGTCATGGGCAAAGCCCACGTCGCCGCCCTCCGTGGCGACCCCCACACCGCGATGGCACTGTTGGACGAGGGGCGCAGGGTGTTCGATGCCGCCGGGTCCGATGACGCCGAATCCGACTATGCGGTGCCATGGTGGCGTTTCAATGTGTTTATCTCGCTGATGGCCGCGAGGTTGGGTGACGAGCGCGTAGCTCTGCAGGCTCAAGATGAGGCGGCCCGAACCCTGCCGGAATCGCTACCCCGGTTCCGCACCCATCTGGAGATGCACCGGGGCCTGATGCTTGCCCATGCTGGAGATCGCGAAGGCGGGACGGCCTACGCACGAGCAGCACTCGACGCGCTACCGGTGAAGAAGCACTCCCTGACACTTCGGATGCTGATGACGGAGATCGAACGTCTCTGACCGGTGCGGCTACTAAGTTGGCCACTCCCGCGCCCGCATGTTCTCACCCAGAGTGAGATGCATGCACACGACAACGTCAGCGAGCCGAACCATTGAGGTCGGTAGCGGCACAGTGAACCCAGCGGGGCCTCAACGTGCCGGAGGCCATCCATCGTGTGGTCAGCGAGGGACTGTGCGGCAACCTGCGGGACGAGGCGGAGTCGGGGCCGCTCGACTCCAGACGGGACAGGATCTCTTCGAAGTTCAGTCACATGACTTGCCGAGCCTCAGACTTCCGCGCATTGACAGGTGCACAGGGTGCTGACCCCTGTAACCGCCGCGACCGAGAAGGGAGCCACCGTGCCGAGATCGGTATCTCGCCACCGTCAACAGCGGTGTTCGGCAACCGGCGAAGGTGCCACGACCGAGACGGTGCCTGTCTTCGCGATGACCGACGCGAACACCCGGTGTGCGCACTTCGTGACCGACGAGGCCGCCACCGCTGGTCGCCCAGTCGGGCGCTATGTCGCGATATGCGGCAGGGTCGTGCTCGCCGCGAGCCTGACCACCCCGGAAACCAGTTACTGCGATTCCTGCCTCTACTGGCGCGCCAAGAACCACACGGCGCCGCCCAAGCCCAGGAAGAACGGAGGTGGCACCCGGTGGGCACTGAAAGCCCGGATCTGGTGACCGCGAAGCGGCTCCTCGACGACCTCAAACTACGTGGCTTCGCGTTCCGGCGGACCGCCCCAGGTGAGGATGCGCCGCTGGTGGGAAACCGGGCGAGCGGTCACTGGATAGACATCATCCACCTCGATGGATTCAGCCGCGACTGTGCCGCGTGGCGCCAGCGCACCTCAACACTGATCATTCCCGGGAGTGGACTGGTGGACCGTCGAGTAGAGGGCAGCGCGCTCACGGTGCTCACCGACGTCCTGACCTGGGAACCGAAACCGTGAACTACCAGCCTTGCCCGGCACAGTCCTCGATCCCCGGTCGGCGGCCGATCCCGCCACAGCTCTCGGC
>JBOHFY010000050.1:0-6028 GCA_050699895.1 Pseudonocardiaceae bacterium | reverse complement strand
ACTCCGAATGGCGGTTCGCGTTAGGTGGAGCTGTGGCGGGGGACCGCGCTTCTGCCGTTGGCGGCGAGCAGGTCGTCTACCGTTCGTTGGGGGCCATGCCTGCCGTGTCCGGTGACTGTCACATCATGCGCCGAGGACGGGGATGATGCTGATGCCGGCATCAGTCGGATCGGGCCGAAACGGGGCTCGGGGCCGGCGAGGCTGGCCGCGGTGGCCCGGCTGCGGCTGTTGTCGCATGTCCGGGGGTAGGCGGGGAGGGGGAGCAGGGGGGTGGACTCAACCCGCGCCACCAGCGACGGTGATACCCGGGCCGGCTCGCCCAACAGCTGCTCCAGGCTCGCCCGCATGGCCGCGAGCTCGGTACGCAACTGCACGATCTCGCTCGGTACCCGCGCCGTGGCGAAGGCTCCGAGCAACGCGGCCCACAGGGCCGCGACGAGGCCCAGTCTCAGCAGGTGGGCATCCTGGGTTCCCAGGGCGAGCATGGCCACCGCCGACGCAGCCATGACGACAGTGCTCACCATCAGGACCCCACGGCTCCCGCGTGACGATGGCTGCTCGTCGGTCCCGGACATGGCGTACACCGTACCCGATCAACCGTCGTCCGGTTCCGGGTCGTCGGGACCATCCGGGGTTCGGCAACAGTGCTCCAGCCACAGCGCCCCCGCCACGAGCGCCCCCGCGCAGACCGCCCCGATCGAGGCGGCGATGGTGTCCGAGGCGGCGGAGGACAGCTGGGACCGCAGTGGCAGCACGTAGCTGAGCACCCCCAGCCAGGCTCCCCCCGTGATGGCGCCGGCCAGCGAGGACGCCTTGGCCAGTACGACGGCCTTCGCCGCGGTGAGCGCCTGCAGCGGCCGGGTTCCCGGTCGCCGCAGGATCCGTGCCCGCAGCGTATTGCCCAGCACCACCTCAACGATCGCGAAAGCGAGTAGTGTCGTGCCGGCTGGGCGGGGCAACATGGGCAGCTCGCCATAGGACAGCGCCAGCAGCAGGTTCGCCAGCACCGCCGCGACGCCCGCCGAGGCGAGGAGGTCACGCGCCCGGGTGAAGGTCACAGGGACCCCAGCCTCAGGTCGTCGCGGCGCCGCACACTGCGCCGCTCGGCGGCCGGCAACCCGGCGACCAACTCGGCCACCGTGCCATGGCCGGCAAGCACCGCGTGCGGCGCCACGTCCAGCCAGGGCACCAGGACGAAGGCACGCAGGTGGGCCCGAGGGTGCGGCAGGGTTAGGCGGGGATCGTCCTGGCGGGCCTGCTCCACGTCGATCACATCAACGTCCAGGGTCCGCGGCCCCCACCGGAGCCCGCGAGTGCGCCGCGCGGCGGCCTCACAACACTGCCCCCGGCGTAGCCACTCCAGCGCGTCGGCGTCCCGGTCGGTGACCAGCAAGACAGCGTTGAGGAAGTCATCTTGCGATACGCCCCCCCACGGAGCTGTCGAGTACACCGGTGACGCCGCATGCACCGCATCCCCCAGCAGCGTGACGCACCCGCGCAAGTACTCCAGCCGATCCCCGATGTTTGATCCGATCGACAACACCGCGGCACTCACCCCACGCCGCCCCCGTCCCGGCAGCGCCGGATGGTGACGGCTACGTCGATGAAGGGTAGGGGCAGCGGGGCGGTGGGTTTGTGCACGGTGACCTCGACGGCGTGTACCCGCTGGTCGGCCAGCACGTCGCGGGCGATCCGCGCGGCTACCGTCTCGATCAGGCTGCAGGGCTGCCCGCCGACGATCTGGGCGGTGCGCTGAACCAGCGCGCCATAGTCCAGCGTCGCGGACAGCTGATCAGTCGCCGCGGCGGGACCGAGGTCCAGCCAGACCGTCGCGTCGACGACGAACTCTTGGCCGTGCGCTCGCTCGTGCTCGTGCACCCCGTGCCGGCCATGCACCCGCAACCCGGTGAGGGTAATCCGGTCGTGGTAGGTACTCGGGTTCACCAAGGGCCGCCGTCCGGGCGAATGGCGGTGCGGGCGCCGAGCAGCCAGGCCGCGGCGACGACGATGGCGTCCCGTGCGGCGGCGGCGGCGTGCACCCGGACCCCCCAGACGCCAGCGGCTGCGGCCAGCGCGGACACCGCGGCGGTGGCGGCGTCCCGGCCGTCGCGACCGCCGGCCGAGCTGGCAATCGAACTACAGCGTCCAGTGCTCTGGGCGCCGGCTAGCAGGGTAGCCAGGAACCGCTTGCGCGAGGCACCGATGAGTACCGGGAACCCCAGCTCGGTCAGCGCGTCGAGGTGGCCCAGCAGCACCCAGTTGTGCGCCGCCGTCTTAGCGAAGCCGAGCCCGGGATCCAGCACCAGCGCACCGGGGTCCACCCCGGCGAGTACCGCGGCGTTCACCCGAGCCACTAGCTCGGCGCGCACCTCGGTGACCACGTCGTGATAGCTGGCCAGCTTGTCCATTCCCACGCTGTGCCCGCGCCAGTGCATGAGGATCCAGGGCACCCGGGCGCGGGCCATCGTCGGCGCCATCGCGGGATCGGCCAGGCCGCCCGAGACGTCGTTGACCATGATCGCGCCGGCCTCCAGGGCCGCCTCGGCGACCGCCGCGCGGGTGGTGTCCACGCTGCACGGCACGCCGCGCCCGGCCAGCTCACGCAGGACCGGTATCACCCGGGCGATCTCGGTGCGGGCATCGACGCGGTGTGCCCCGGGGCGGGTGGACTCGCCCCCGACGTCGACTAAGTCGGCCCCTTGGGCGCGCAGCGCCACGCCATGCGCCACCGCGTCGTCACGGTCTAGGTACCGCCCACCGTCGCTGAAGGAGTCGGGGGTGACGTTGAGGATGCCGATCACCACGCAGCGGCCAGGGTCGGGCAGGGCCGGGTGCACGCCTCACCTCCGCGTCATCAGGTGCAGCACCTCGCCGCGGGAGGAGGCGCTGGTCTTGAACAGCCCGCGGACCGCTGAGGTGGTGGTGGTTGACCCGGGTTTGCGGACTCCGCGCATCGCCATGCACAGGTGCTCGGCCTCGATCACTACGATTACCCCCCTCGGCTGCAGCCGGCTTACCAGCGCGTCGGCGACCTGCGAGGTGAGCCGCTCTTGCACCTGCGGGCGCCTGGCGTAGAGGTCAACCAGCCGGACCAGCTTGGACAGCCCGGTGATCCGGCCCGCCGCGTTCGGGATGTACCCGACGTGCGCCGTGCCATGAAACGGCACCAGGTGGTGTTCACACTGGCTGTACAGGGGGATGTCCCTAATCAGCACGAGCTCGTCGTGCCCCTCGTCGAAAGTCCGCTCCAGCACCAGGTCGGGGTCCAGGAACAGGCCGGCGAACATCTCCTGGTAGGCCCGGGCGACCCGGGCCGGGGTTTCGCGCAGCCCTTCCCGGTCCGGGTCTTCCCCGCAGGCGATCAATAGTTCACGCACCGCTGCCTCGGCTCGGGCGTGGTCGAAGACTCGGTGCGAGTCCACGCCGAACCCCGACTCAGCCGGCAGGCGACTGGTCGTCGGGGGGAGTTTCCCTAGGTGGGTGGCCGCCAGGTGGCGTAGGCCGCCAGGACGGAGCGGGTGGTTGGGTAGCCGGGCGCCAGCCCGGCGGTGCACCATAGTTCGGGGGACCAGAGTCCGTCGGGCCGTGCCCGCTGCCCGGCCCCGCCGCGCCGCCCGAGCCGAGCGGAGGCAGTGGGTAAGGCTGGGAATACGACGGGAATCCGACCTGCGCGGGCCCCGGCGTCGACTGCCCGGGTGCCGGATGTCCAGTCCCGCCGCCGTTGGATGTGCTCGCGGGGTAGCCCGGACGCGGTCCCGCACCGTTGGGCCCAGGATGGCCGGGCGGCAGGTCATCGGCGGCCGTCGCCACCCCTACCGGCGAGGGGTGGCGTTCCGGCTGGACCGGAGGCCACGGTTCGCCGCGCTCTTTGGCCAGCTCGCCGGCTGTCTTGATTGGCGGCTTATCTGAAGGGGTACGCCCGCCGAAGTCGTTGAACGCCGTGATCCGAGGCCGCTTCTCCACCCGGTTGAAGACCCGCTGCAGGTCCTTGCGGTGCAGCGTCTCCCGCTCCAGCAACTCGACGACCAGCTCGTCCAGGACGTCCCGGTAGGTGTTGAGGATCTCCCACGCTTCGGTATGGGCGGCCTCAATGAGCGCCCGCACCTCCTCGTCGATCTCGTGCGCAATCTCCAGAGAGTAATCCGACTGCCGGCCCGCGGAGCGACCGAGGAAGGGGTCACCCTGCTCCTGGCCGTACTTCACCGCACCCAACCGGGCGCTCATGCCGTACTCGGTGACCATCGCGCGGGCGATCTTGGTGGCCTGCTCGATATCCGAGGACGCGCCGGTGGTCGGCTCGTGGAACACCAGCTCTTCGGCCGAGCGTCCGCCCAGCGCGAATACCAGCCGGGCGATCATCTCTGACCGAGTCATCATCTGTTTGTCGTCCTCGGGCACCACAAGCGCGTGCCCGCCGGTGCGCCCGCGAGGCAGAATCGTGAGCTTGTACACCGGGTCGATGTCCGGCATCGCCCAGGCGGCTAGCGCGTGGCCGCCCTCGTGGTAAGCGGTGATCTTCTTCTCCCGCTCGGAAATGATCCGGTTCTTGCGGCGCGGGCCGCCGATCACCCGGTCGACCGCCTCCTCCAGCGCCGCGCCGTTGATCAGCTTGCCGCCTTCTCTCGCGGTGAGCAGCGCGGACTCGTTGATGACGTTGGCCAGGTCGGCTCCGGAGAAGCCGACGGTGCGCTTGGCCAGCCCGTCGAGGTCGACGTCGGTATCGAACGGCTTGCCCTTGGAGTGCACGTCCAGGATCGCCCGACGGCCGCGGATGTCCGGCGCGGAGACCGGGATCTGCCGATCGAAGCGTCCGGGGCGCAGCAACGCCGGGCCCAGGATGTCCGGGCGGTTGGTCGCGGCGATGAGGATGATTCCGCCCCGGGCGTCGAAGCCGTCCATCTCGACCAGAAGCTGGTTGAGGGTCTGCTCGCGCTCATCGTGCCCGCCGCCGAGTCCAGCGCCGCGCTGCCGGCCCACCGCGTCGATCTCGTCGACGAAGATGATGCACGGCGCGTTCTGCTTGGCCTGCTCGAACAGGTCGCGAACCCGGGAGGCGCCCACTCCGACGAACATCTCCACGAAGTCGGATCCGGAGATCGAGTAGAACGGCACCGCGGCTTCGCCGGCCACCGCGCGGGCCAACAGGGTCTTGCCGGTACCGGGTGGGCCGTAGAGCAGCACCCCCTTGGGGATCTTGGCGCCGAGCGCTTGGTAGCGGCTCGGGTTGGCGAGGACATCCTTGATCTCCTCCAGCTCCTCGACGGCCTCGTCGGCACCGGCGACGTCGGAGAACGTCGTCTTGGGCATGTCCTTGCTCAGCTGTTTGGCCTTGGACTTGCCGAAGTTGAGTACCCGGTTGCCGCCGCCCTGGACGTTGTTCATCATCCACAGCAGTAACAGGAGCAACACACCCAGCGGGAGGAGATAGATCAGCATCTGAACGAGCAGCGACTGCTGGGTGACCCTGGTATCCCAGCCGCCACCGGGAATCTGCGAATCGAGCAGTGCCTGGGTGATCTGGCCGGTGCTCCGCTCCGGGTACTGGGTGACCAGCTTGGTGCCTTGCAGGCCCGGGACCGAGTGGTCCAGCGTGAGCCGCAGCCGCTGCTCTTTGTCCTCGAGCGTCGCCTGCTTGACGTTGTGCGCACTGAGCTGCTGCAACGCCTGCGAGGTGGTGACCTGGCTATAGCCCCGGGTGTCGTCGAGCAGGAAGCCGAAGGCGTAGTAGAGCAGCAACCCGGCTACCACCCACAACAGCGGGTTGCGGAGTATTTTCTTGCGGTCCATTCGGCTGCGGCCCTTGATGGCCTCGACCCTCCTGAGCTGACTGTGCTGGTCTTGTGCTGGTGCTTCTCCACCATCACAAGACAGCGGAGGACTCCCGTTGGGTCCACCCTACCCGGCGGTCCGAGTGCTCGGTCGGTGCATGAGCCGGGATGCTCGGGAAACCGCTAATCGGCGTAGACCTCGGGGGAGAGGGTGCCGATGTAGGGCAGGTCGCGGTAGCGCTCGCCGTAGTCCAAGCCGT
>JBOHFY010000049.1:0-4960 GCA_050699895.1 Pseudonocardiaceae bacterium | reverse complement strand
GGACAAGGACCCGGTCTACCGGTCCATCGGGGAGCACCTACGCGACGACGCGGACGGTGTGGCGCAGATGGCCTACATTGGGGTGATCAATCCGGGGAATCCCCGCGTCGAGAGCGCCGAGGAGGTCCGGGATGCCCTGGTGAGGGCGTCCAATTTCATCCCCAAGGAAAGGATCGGCGCCACCGACGACTGCGGCTTCTCGCCGTTCAGCATTGATGAGAAGCCGAACCACGGTTCACCTGATTACGCTCGCGACGTCGCGTTCCAGAAGATCAAGAACAGGGTCGCGGGAGCCAGGATGGCAGCGGAGAAGCTCGGCGTCAGCTGAGTTCACTGTACCGGACCTCTAAGATCTCACAGCGGAGGTGTATGGGTGCCTGGTGGCCCCCTCGGTCTTCAACACCGACGTGGTCGAGCAACTCGACCAGGCGGGTTCGATTCCCGTCCGCCTCCGCCAACCATCACCTGTAACCGGATTCCCGTGGCGCCTCTAGTCTGCTGTGATGACGCCGCGCCGCGCCGCCGAGCCTGATGTCCCGCAGCAGGGCACTGAAGAGACCTTCGACCGGCTAGTCGAGGAGGGGGAGCAGCGGTTGGGCCGGTCGTGGCTCGGCCTGGCCGCTACGGGTTTCCTCGGTGGACTCGATGTTGGTGTCGGCGTGCTGGCGCTGCTGCTCGTGGAGCACGCCACGCACAGCGTGCTGCTGGGCGGCCTGGCCTTCTCGGCGGGGATCATCGCGCTGTCCCTGGCGCGCAGCGAGTTGTTCACCGAGAACTTCCTGGTCCCGGTGGTCGCGGTCGTCGCTAGACGCGGCACGCCGCTGGGTCTGGCACGGCTGTGGGTGATCACCCTGCTGACCAACCTCCTCGGCGGGTGGGTCGTGACCGGGTTGGTGATGGCAGGCTTCCCGGTGCTGCGCGGCAGCGCCGTTGAGGCGGCCCAGTCCTATGTGGCCCTGGGCTTCGGATGGTCGGCGTTCGCGCTCGCGCTGGTCGGTGGCATGCTCATCACGCTGATGACCCACCTGCAGCACGCCACGGACTCCGAGGGGGTACGCCTGGTGCCGGCGGTGTTCACGGGCTTCCTACTCGGCGCAGGCAAGGTCAACCACGCGGTCGTCGCCTCGCTGGTCTGCTTCGCCGCGCTGCAGGCCGGCGCACCGTTCGGGTACCTGGACTGGCTCGGGTTGTTCGCCTTCGCGGGGCTCGGGAACATGCTCGGCGGTCTCGGGCTGGTCACCGTCCTGCGCCTGCTCCAGGTCCCCCACAAGGTACTGGCGGAACGCCGCAGGAACGCCGAGCCGGGGCAATGAGGTTGGAGCCGAGTACCGCCGCGATCGGTTTGGACGGCTCGCGGGCGGGAACTCTGTCATCGCCTAGACAACTCCACCGGGGGCCGCCCCGCGATGAGAAAGAGTGTGGCGATGGTGTGGTGCGCATCGACCAGCGGCGCAGGGCTGACTCATCACGGGTTGCTGCACCCCGCGACCGCGGATCTGGGTGCCACCCTCGCCTCATTGGTCGCTGGCCGGCTGGCCCGCGGCGAGCCGGTGCTGGCTGTGCTGCCCCCCACCACCACCGACAGGCTGCGTACCCGACTGCCGGCCGAGGACCTGGCCGGCTTGCACACCCCCGACGCGAGCGGGCTCTATCGCCATCCCGGCCGAGTACTGGGACGCTACCGGGCCTGGATCGCCGCCACAACCCCCGAGGGCGGGCGGATCACCATCGTCACCGCCCCTGACCTGAGCAGCGAGGACGCGCATCGGGCGGCGTTATGGATGCACATCGACGCCGTCACCACCGTGGCCCTGGCCAAGTACGACCTCACGCTGGTCTGCGTCTACCCCGACGACCCCGACACCGCCGACGCGGTGCGCGGGGCGCACCCCAGCCTGTTCAACGGGGCGATCACCCCCAGCTCGGAGCACCTGCCCGCGGCGGAGTTCCTGGCTCGCTACCCGCTGCCTCCGCCGATCGAGCTGGGCGAACCTGACATCACCGACACCATCGAGCACCCCACTGCGCTGTCCGGGCTGCGCCGGATCGTGGCCGGTCACGCCGCCTGCGCTGGGCTGCCTCCCGCCCGGTGCGACGATTTCGTGCTGGCCGTCAGCGAGATCGCCAGCAACGCCCTCGAACACGGCACCCCGCCCGCTGCCGTGAGCCTGTGGGCCAGAGCAACCTCGGTGATCTGTCAGATCACCGACACCGGTGAGTACACTCAGCCGCTGGCCGGGCTCTTGCACCCACCGACAACCCAGCGCCGGGGCCGCGGCCTGTGGCTGGCCCATCAGCTCTGCGACCAGTTCTACCTGTGGCCCCGCCCCACCACCATCCGGCTGCAGATGGACCGAAACTGAAGGCGGTGTCACCGGTATCAGTCGGTCGACCCTTGCCTGAGCTCTCACCGATTCTGTGGCGCGGACCACGTAAGGAGAAGTGGGAAAATGACCGTTGGCTAGCCAGGAAGTAGGAGAAAACGGTGGTAGCGCACGATCAGAACACTGGGCGGCACACGTGCGGGGCCAGCGGCTCGGAATTGGGGGCGGGTCAGCACGCCCTGGGTCGACCCGGCAGGCCACTGGACCGCCGTTCACCGTTTTTTGTCGGCATGAGCGCCGCCGCGGGAGTCGCGGTCATGGTCGGCATAGTCGGCATGGTCATCACTGTTCGCGACGTGTTGGTGCTGATCGGGCTGGCACTGTTCCTCGCCATCGGCCTGGAGCCCGCGGTGTCCCTGCTGACTCGGCGCAAGGTGCCTCGGTGGGCGGCGGTAACCACCGTGCTGGTGACGGCCCTGGCGCTGGTAGGCGGGTTCCTGGCCGCGGCGATCCCCCCGCTGACGCGCCAAACTACCCAGTTCCTCACCCAAGCCCCGACCATGCTGTCCCGGTTGCAGAACCACCATTCACTGCTGGGTCAGCTCGACGAGCGCTTGCACCTGCAGCAACGCCTGCAGCAAACCCTCAACGGGGACGCTTCAAGCGTGCTCAACGGGCTGCTCGGGGCTGGCCAGATCGTGTTCAGCGCCTTGGCCAGCGCCCTGATCCTGGTCGTGCTCACCATGTACTTCGTGGCCGACCTGCCCCGCATCCGCACAACCCTCTACCGGCTGGTCCCGCATTCCCGCCGCCCCCGCGCGATCCTCCTCGGCGATGAGATCTTCGCCAAGATCGGTGCCTACGTACTGGGCAACCTCCTGATCTCGCTGATCGCGGGGGGCCTCACCTTCACCTTCCTGGTGATCGTGGGGGTGCCCTACCCGCTGCTGCTGAGCATCTTCGTCGCCATCCTGGACCTGGTTCCGGTAATCGGCTCCACCATCGCGGGCGTGGTGGTGTGCCTGGTCGCGCTGAGCGTGTCGCTACCCGCCTGCCTAGCCACCATCGGGTTCTTCCTGATCTACCGGCTGGCCGAGGACTACCTGCTGGTCCCCAGGATCATCGGCCGGGTGCTCAAGGTACCGGCCCTGGTGACCGTCGTGGCGGTCCTGCTGGGCGGCGCCCTGCTGGGCATCGTGGGCGCCCTGGTCGCCATCCCCGCCGCCGCAGCCCTGCTCCTGCTGACCCGAGAAGTACTCTTCCCCCGCCTCGACCACACCTGAGGTCCAGCGTCACCAATAGTGCCGCCGGCCGCCGATGGGGCGCCCAACCGATCCGAGCAGCACCAAGATCACCCCGACGACCACCAGGATGATCCCGAGAGTCACCAGAATCGAAATCCCGAGCAGGTACCCCACCACCAGTAGGATGATACCAAGAACGATCATGACGCCTCCCGCCAGCTCCGGCTGGGTGTCTCCCCCCCTGATCGTGGCACACCCACCCGATTTATCCCAGCACTGTGTGTGGCTGATCCGGCGAGTCCCCCAGCTTCTGGCGTCTTCCCCACATCAAGGGCCGGCGCAACGGGGAGCGCGCGTCAGCTCGCCGGGACGCCCGGCCAAGTCCGCACCCACCCTCCGGCCCGAGCCTGTTCCACCGCTTCACCGCGCGACATCGTGGCCAAGGGGTTAGGTTAGGTCTTTCCGCCATGGGCCGAGGAAAGGAAGGCACTCGCTGTGGGAGCCGGAGACAAAATCGAAAATCAGGCTGAGGTCCTCAAGGGCAAGGTGAAGGAGACTGCGGGCCACGCCACTGACGACCCGGAGCTGGAGGCTGAGGGCAAGGTTGATCAGGCCAAGGGCCATGTCAAGCAGGCCGGCGAGAAAGTCAAAGATGCTGTGAAGGACGTCGTCGATAAGTAAGGACGGGTCGGGGCGGGCCGGGGCGGTCGCGGCCCGCTTCACCGACCTGGTGACACAGGGCCGACTGGAGGTACCGCTGCCCGGTCGGGGCCGCACCGCGCGGCGGTGGCGGGCGTTGGCCAGGCTGGCGGAAGATGATCTCGACCTGGCCCGCCTGGCCGAGGCGCACCTTGATGCGCTGGCCATCCTGGACGAGCTACCCGGGCCCGCACCGGCTCCGGCGGTGCCGCCACCGCTGCCAGGCCAGCGGTGGGCGGTGTGGGCGGCCGAGCCGCCGAACGGCCGGGTAAACGCCGAGCCGTGCCGGGAGAGCGGGTGGCGCCTGACGGGGATCAAGCGGTGGTGCTCGGGGGCCCACGCCTGCACCCATTCCCTGGTCACCGCGCACGCCGACGATGGTGGCCGGCTGTTCACGGTGGATCTCTCCGACGCGAGGGTACGGGCGGGCGTGGGTGGTTGGGAAGGGTTGGGGATGGCCGGTAGCGGCACGGAGGACGTCGAGTTCGATGCGGTGCCGGCGGCGGCGGTCGGCGGGCCGGGGGCGTACCTGGACCGGGTCGGTTTCTGGTACGGCGCGATGGGGGTGGCGGCCTGTTGGTATGGCGGGGCGGTCGCGGCCAGCCGGCCGCTGTGGGAGGCGGCCCTCGGCGGGGGTCTCGACCCACACGCCCGGGCTCCTCTGGGCGCGGTCGACTCCGCGCGGGCTGCGGC
>JBOHFY010000048.1:0-3717 GCA_050699895.1 Pseudonocardiaceae bacterium | reverse complement strand
TTGAGCACGCAACCGACGTAGTGGCCACGGCCGGTCGCGTCCAGGATGGTGTAGTTGGCCTGTCCGTCGAGGTTCTCTCCGGTGAGCAGGAACTCGGCGTTGCTCTGGGACTCTTGCTTCCCTCCGGGGGACGCAAGCGTGGTTCCCTGGCAGGGATTGCTGCGGCGCCACTGGGCGTGGAAGCGGCCGATGCCGTCTTCGAGTTCGTCGAGCTCCTCGTAGTCAACGTAATAGTAGAAGAACACCCGCTCGTGGGTCAGCTCGCTGGTGATCTCCAGTCGCGCGCCCGCGCCGAACGGCATGTGGAAAAAGCAGTTGAATCCCTTGCCGTCCTCCGGGCTCATCTGGAGCGGGGCCGAGACGAAGTTGGTGGTGCGACCGTGCCCGACTCCGAAGAAATCACCCAGGGGCACCGCAATGCTGGGGTGCTCTTCGCCGTCCCAGTATGCGCGGAGCACGAGCCGGCGGAGGTAGTCGGGTTCCCGCATCCACGGGTCGCGGAGCATCCGTTCGTTGGCGACGGTCACCCAGATGTGGTTGATGCTGCCGGCTCCCTGGATGTCCGCGAGGGTGGCGGTGTGCCCCGGCTCCAGGGTGAGGCGGTCATCATTACCGCCCGTGCGGTCCCAGCTGGACGCGCGGCGCCGACGGGTGGCGCGCAGTCGCGGCAGGTCTCGCAGGCTTGAGCCGTACGCGCCGTAGTGGACGGTCATGTCGTACCTCCGGTGCCCGCGGCGCCGCGAAACGCCGCTTCCAGTGATTCCAGGCTGCGTTCCTTGGTTTCGGGCACTATCCACCAGACGACCGGGAAGATCACCACGCCGGCTGCGGCGTAGGCGATGAGCACGCCGCCCGCACCGGCCAGTGTGGTCAGGGTCGGGAACGTCTGCGCCACCAGGAAGACGGCCAGCCAGTTGAACAGGGTGGCGATGGCCATCGCCGTGCCCCGGATGGCCAGCGGGAAGATTTCGGCCAGCAGCACCCACAGCACTGGACCCCAGGTGGCGGAAAAGGTGTTGGTGAACACCACGAACGCCGCCACCGCGAGGACGAGCAGAGCGGTCGAGCGCACCGGCAGGATCAACGCCGCCACACCGACCGCGAACAAGCTGGCCGACATTCCCACTAAGCCGGCCAATAGCACAGGCTTGCGGCCTCGCAGATCGACGATCTTATGTCGGACGACGACAGCGATGGTCAGGATGTTGAGCAGCCCATTGAGGAAGTTAAAAAGCAAATTGGTGTGGTCGGACAACCCGAAACTCTTCAGCACAGTCGGACCGTAGTACACGATCGTATTGATCCCGGTGATCTGTTGGAAAATGGCCAGCAGGGCGCCCAGAAACAGCAGCTGGCGCACCCAGCCGGCGGACAGGCTAGCGCCGCCGCCCATGCCATGCCGCTGCCGTTCGAGTGTGGTAATCTCAGTGAACTCACGCTCGGCGACGTCTGGGTCGCCACGCAAGCCGATCAGCACCGCCCATCCGCGTTCCGGCTGCCCGCGGCGGACCAGCGATCGGGGAGTGTCAGGTATGGCAAGCATGCCGACCACCAGCACGACCGCAGGAAACACGCCGATGAGCAACATCCACCGCCACGAGCCGGTGAAGGCCAACCCATAGCCGATGGCCGCGGCCATCGCGGTCCCCACAATAATCATGTACTGGTTCAGGGAGGTGACCACGCCGCGGTCCTGAGCGGGTGCCATCTCGGCCAGGTAGAGAGGCACCAGCACCGACGCGATCCCGATGCCTAACCCCAGGATAAAGCGGAACGCCACCATCATGGTGACGGTTGCGGCGACGCCGGTACCCAGGGATCCAACGATGAATATCACCCCGGCGGCGAGCAAGATCCGCTGCCGCCCTTGACGATCGGCCGCGGGACCGCTGCCCAACGCGCCCACCATGGCCCCGAACACCATGGCGCTGACCACAGCACCTTTCTGCCAGTCGGTCAGCGGCAGATCATTCGGGATGAATAACAGCGCGGCGCCGATGATGCCGTTGTCGTAACCGAACAGCACTGCGGCCAAGGCGCCCAGGGCATACACGCGTCGGGTGGTCACCCGGGCCCCGAGTAAGGACGCGACCATCAGTTATCTCCGATGCGTTGTTCTCGGGCGAGCGCGTGGGCGATCCTTCTGGTGTCCGGGTACAGCTCGCGGTAGAGGGCGTAGAAACGCTCGTAGGCTGCGGCGGACTCTGGGTGCGGCTCGATCGTGGTCGCGAGGGGATTCCACTGGGTCACCTCCGGTGCGGCCCCGATCCCGATGGCGGCGAGCAGCGCGTCGCCCAGGCACGCGCCCACCGTCTGGCGCGGCAGCTGCTGCGGGGCGCCCAGGACGTCGGAGACGATCTGTGTCCACAGCCCGCCCTTGGTGCCGCCGCCCACCGCGACCAGCCGGCTGGCCCGCCCACCGGCGTCGCGCATCGTTTCCAGGTTGTGCCGCACTCCGTAGGCCGTCGCCTCCAACGCCGCCCGGTAGATGTCCCCCCGGTTGTGCCGCAGGGTTAGCCCGATCAGCACACCGCGGGCGTCCGGGTCGAACAGCGGTGTCCGTTCACCGGCGAAGTAGGGCAACATAAGCAGGCCGTGTGAACCGGGTGGTGCCTGCTGGGCTTGCGCGACGAGCGGGTCGAACGAGGGCTCCCCGGTCAGTTTGCGGATCCAGTCGGTGATCGCGCCCGAGGTGGCCATGCCGGCGGCGAGGTTGTGGGTGCCGGGAAACGTGCCCACCGTGCCCCACAGGTTCGGGCTCCGGCGCGGCTGGTCGAGCACCTCGACCAGGAACATGGTCGTTCCGTACATCAGCATGACGTCGCCGGGCGCGGTGACACCGACGCTGGTGGCCTCCGCCCAGGCATCAATCGTGCCCGCCACCACCGGCGTACCAGCCGGAATACCCGTCTCCTCGGCGGCGGCGGTGCGCACCTGGCCGACCACATCGCAGGGCCAGCACAGCTCCGGCAGCTCAAGCCCGGGGGCGACGAGCTCGGTCCACTCCTCGATCCAGCGGTGGTGCACCGGGTCGTACATCGGGGTGCACTGGCTCGCCGAGTGATGGTCCAGGATGTAGCTGCCCGTGAGCCGGCGCACGATGAAGCTGCTGGCCATCAGGAAGCGGCGGGTAGCGGCCCACGTCTGGGATTCCCGCGCGCGCAGCCACGCCAGCTTGGGCCCGACCGCTTGCGAGGTGAGCACCGACCCGCAGCGCTCCAGGATGGTCTGCTGACCCAACGCCTGGGTCAGCTCCTCGATCTCGGCGGTGGCGCGAGTGTCCACGCCGTAGAGGATCGCTGGCCGCAGGGGCCGATCCGCATTGTCCACCGGGAGCAGGCACGGACCGATCCCGCTGACGCCCACCGCGGCGATCGGTTCGCGCACCGCCGCCGTCAGCTCCTGGCTGATCGCCGTGAAGTCCGCCCACCACACCGCCTGCGCGTCATGCTCCACCCAGCCGGGGTGGGGCATGGACACCTCGTGGGCTCGGGTCGCGGTCGCGACGACGGTGCCGTCGGAGCGCACCAGCACACCTTTGGAACTGGCGGTGCCGATGTCGACACCGAGCAGTAGCGAACTCACCGAGCTGGGTCCATTCGAACCGTGCCCAGCCCGGCCCACTCGATGTCGAGCATGCGGCACACCGCGTGCAGCTCGGCGACGTGCTCTCCGGGCACCGCATGGATGTGGTTGGCCCCGAAGCTGGACAGGAAC
>JBOHFY010000047.1:0-17619 GCA_050699895.1 Pseudonocardiaceae bacterium | reverse complement strand
GAGATCGAGAGCTCTCGTCAGTGCCGCACATGCTTCGGTGGCCATGTTGAGGTCCAGGTAACACGCCCCTTCTTGGGCTGCAACCTCAATGTCGTCAACATAAGAGATCCACAGCGGCTCCTCTCTTTTCCCTGCGCTGTCAAATGCTATGCGCATCTCATCGAGGACGTGTAGGCAGTCGGCAGTGTGGTGTAGGCCGGCATGTGCACGCGCAAGACGAGCGGCAAGCATGGTCTTTGTCAGTGGCGTCAAGCTGCTGCTGCCGACGGCAGACGCTGTCTGCGCCAATGACAGGGCCGAGCCAAGACGACCTCGATAGGTTTCCTGGAGGCTCAAGTAGGCCAGCGAGCTGGCGGCGAGCACTGGCTGTCCTACCTCATGCGCTGCATAGACCGCAGTCGTGAGATAGCGGCGTGCAGCCGAATAGCGGTTACCATCAAGAGCGAGCCATCCGGTCATCTGGCTCAGCTGCCCAAAGGCGGCTAATCCATCTGCCGGCTCCTGCTGGACACTGACACCTAGGCGCGCCACGTACCGTGCCATCGGCAGATAGAGCACATCGCCGCCAAGCTCGTCGTCCAACTGCAGGAAGAGTTTGAGCAGTACCTCCGCGCGCCCGGCGAGAGAGGCGCCATCAAAGGCCGCGACGCCAACGCCCACGATATCATCCTTGCCGAGGATAGGGAGGCGATCTGCGGCCAGACTGTTCAACAATGCCGTCAGCTCATGGCTGTCCTCGTCTGCCGTCGCTGGTACAGGAGGTTCGTTGTGCATGCTCAGCGTTGGCTGGCGGGTTTGGCCGGGCAAGTCGAACCATAGGAGTTCGGCGGGTATTCGCAGTACTCGTGCCCAGTAAACCAGGGTGTCCAGGTCGCGGATGGGTAGGCCGGTTTCGATTCGGCTGATCTGGGGTTGTCGCAGGCCCAGCCAGTGGCCGAGGAGTGTTTGGGAGATGCCGCTGGGGCCGTAGACCGTGTGGTGGTGTGGGTGCGTGCGGTAGGCGCGGGCTACCCGGCCGATGTGCTGGGTGGTGAACGCCTCGCGGAGCTGCTCGGCCTGCCAGAACTCGGCTGGCACCTGGGGTGGAGCGATGAGCTTGTCCCGTGAGGCCCGCTGGCAGCGGGCGCACTGGCGTTCTTTGTTGTGGGGTGGATATGTCCATCTGTCGCCCCGCATACGCCAGGGCTTGGCTACCTGGTTCTGTGGTCCTCCATGGCCCCAGGGCCGGGATGTCCGACCCGCCGGATGCGGTGGTGCTGCCGGTCTGCCCCCCCGACGACGCCGCCCGCGATGGGTGGCGGAGGAGGACCGGCAGCGCTGCTCAGCTCATCCGGCTCCGGTGCTCGGCCCGGCCTTGGGTGCCATTCCGGTGACGAGGAGACAGTGACGAGGAGGCAGTGACGAGGAAACGAGGACAAGTGGGCTGAGCCCGTGGACAACGAGGGTGAACCGGCAGGTCGGTAGATGGCCTCCGTGAGCGAGGAGGGTCGCATGAAGCACACCAAAAGTAAAGCGGGGAGGGGCCTGGTGACTCGTCGTATTTTTTATGCGAGCCATCAGAGCCCGTATGCTCGGCACCAAGAGTTGAAGGTGGACGTCCGGAGCGGGACGGTAATAGACGTGGAATACGCGGCGGCGTTGGTAGCCGTGCGCACCCCCTTACCGTTAGCTGATATTAAGATCGTCAAGATAGAGGCGGGCTAGGCGCAACGGCCACCTCGGGTGATCAGCGGTCCCGTCGCCCCTGCTCTACTCGGTACCGCGCGCAGATTCTCACCGGCGAGAAAGTTTAATGTCGTGTACGCCGTCCGGCCTGTTTCTTCCGCACCGGAACTCGATGGTGCCGCCAGGAAGTGAGGAGCGAGGTTATGGTAGGCAGACACCGTTTCCGTCGTATTCCCACACTTCGTGAGATCCTGGGCCGTCACGCTCGAGGGTCCGTCGCCACCGTTCCGAGGTGCACTATCGGGGTCGTGGACGGGCCTACCGGTATCGCGCACTGCGTCACCGGTGAGGCCTTCGCCGCGGGCCCTCGCGCAGGAGGCCGCTACGTCGCCCTCTGTGGTGCGCAGGTGCTTCCCGCCAGCCTCACCACCCCGGCGAGATACCATTGCCCGGCGTGCGAGCGGGGGTGTGATGCCCTGGTACCTGCGCTCGATCGGTGATCGGGACACCCATCGCGGTGAGCTGCTGCACCCGGACGGCACGGTCACCGCCGCCTGCGGCATCCGCTTCCGCCCTCGGGAGCTGTTACGCGGGATGACGGCCCCGCGCGGTGAACCGCCCGATCCCGACCAGATCTGCCCAGGGTGCCACCGCGGCGGAAGCGTCCAAGTGCACCGGGGTGGTTGACTCAGCGCGCTATTTGCGGATTCGGGTCAGAACGTCCATTGGCCGACCGAGTACCGCCACATCAGCCACCCCTGGAGTGCCGCACCGGCGACGACGAGAGGGACGAACACCGAGAGTGGGCGACTGAGCCGTGCGCCGACCATGAAGAGCGGATACAGGACGAGCAGGTAGCGGGGGAGACTGATCAACCACGATGGCGACAGGATAAGGACGAAGGCCGTCCATCCGTATAGCACATCCGGCAGTCGCAGGCGACGCACTCCAAGGCCAAGGAGCGGCAACGCGACGAGGGCTCCCGCGACGCGTCCGCCGTAGATGAAGGTGAATGTGGGCTCGTTGCCTCCAGCCACGAGCGCCACGATCGCCTCCTGCACCGGTTGCCATGGGGCTACCGCGTGATTGAACCAGTGCGTACGCTGTACCTCAAGAAACCACAGCGGGTTGCCGTAGACAATCTGGTTAATCGCCAGATACGTCAGGAGGCCTGTCGCGGTGAAAGTGATCCAGGCCAACTTGCGGACGTTATCGCGTATACTTGCCTTTCTGGCGAATACCTCCACGAGGAGAGCTGGGGCCAGCGCGATCCCCACAACACGGGTGCCTGTCGCAAGAGCTCCGGCGACTCCGGCCCCTGCCCAGGCGCCAGTGCGCGCGGCATAGACGGAAGCGAGTACGGCAAAGAGGAACAGCGCCTCGCTGAACGGCGCGGCGAAGAAGTACGCGGTAGGGAAAGAGAAAAGCAGGAACACCGCTCGCCATGCCGTCGCCTCGTCAGCGTCGAGAGCGACGATCCGGAAGAGGAAATATCCGGCTCCCACACTCGCCGCGAAGGACACGGCGAGCGCCGAGAGCACGAGGTCCCGCAGAGCGAAGGCGACGATGTGCACCGCGAGCGGGAAGAACGGGAAGAACACGACAAAGAACGGATCGTCAGTGTTGGGTGGTGGCGACGAGTGGACGTACCCGACCTCGGCGAGCCGAAGGTAGTGGGGCGCGTCCCACCGGTTCCACAGCTCGAGCGCATTCGTCCACACCGGCTGGTTATGCGCAGCGAGCGCGCCCAGGCCAATGGCCTCAAGCCCGATGCGGATGCCGGCACAGAGCAGCACGAGACGCCCGAGCAGGCTCGGGGTGGAGGTGGGCACCCGGGGATAATAGAGACGCGCGGAGGATGGCGGGACCACGTCGCACTGAACGTTGGGTGTCCAGCTGCCGTACAGGGATTCCCGCAGCCGGGTCGGGCAGCGCGGCCGTGATCTACAGCGGCGGCTTCTCGAGGAATACCCGGTTGACGTTGGTGACGTAGCGGCCACCGCTGATGTCGCCGGGTACGACCAGCAGCGGACCGTCGGCATCCAGTGGGTGGCCGTCCTCGCTGGTCGCCAGTAGCACGTCCTTGTTCTCGAAGTTCGGATCGATCTCACCGTAGGCCACCAGTGCTTGGTAACCGTCGGTCGCGCTCACGCTGACGAAGTGGCGCAGCTTGTCGTTCTTGATCGCTGGGTCGAACCGTGGGCCTGCCTGGGCGATCACGTTCACCAGGAGGGGGCCGACGTAGACGTGATGCTCGGAGCCGTGCGGCCCCGTGAACGTCACGTCTACCGTCTTTGACGGCAGTGCCCGCAGGCTGGCCACGCTAAGAATCTGGGGTCGCGCGACGTCGCCGATCAGCAGGAATTTGCCCGCCGGCAGCCCGATGGAGAACTGCTGGTTGGGCGAGGTGGCCGCGGATGTGTCAGCGACGGCGACGGAGCCGGTGAGCGCCGCGACGGCGAGCGCAGCCGCGGCGAGCAACGACAGGAGGCGTAAACGAATCACGGTGGGCATTTCCACTATCCTGTGCTGTGCAGGGATGCCCGGGCTGCTGTCCGGGCGACAGGCCAGTGCCGGTGAACTAGTGGCATGCCAACCACGCCGTCACTGGTATCTTGCGGACAGAGAGTTAGTTGAACGGTGACCGGGAGCCGCGGCTCCCGGTCACCGTTCGATGGGCGTCACCCCCCGGGTGCGACGTGGTACCGCCCCGCTGGACAGGCGCGTCACCGGCGAAGGTGTGGCCAACATTCCGCAGGGTGCGGATCGCCACGCGTACACCTCCCGCACACACGGATCTCATGGGGGGACGCTCCGTCCCGGAGGCGAACAGCAGAAGTCCAGCGGTTGACCAGGGAACTGCAACGAACCCCACAAGGGATGGCTCAGTGGTCAGCGCCGGCTGAGATCCGTAACGGGTACTTCGCCCCCATTGCTGACCCATTGCTGACCCGTGCTGGCGTCGCCCTGGGTCGGCAGCCTTATCCGCGCGTGATCCTCTGAGTACTTCCTGTGGTTTTCCCTTGTCAAGTCCTGTGTGTGAATAGGCACTAGGAGTGATTCACCGGAATGCCGCACTGGGTGGGTGACGTCGAACGTCGTGTACCGATGCACGAACAGATGCATCCTATTATGCTTGCGCCACCCTGTTGGGGTGTTGTGACCGCTCTGGTGGGCAACTGGCCGGACCGAGCCCATCGTGGAGGTGGGAGATGCCGCCGGTTACGGACGGTATGCCGGCCGCCCTGCTGTGCGGGGTCAGGTGGACAAAGAGTAGTCACAGCAACCCCTACGGGAACTGTGTGGAGGTCGCGGAGCTGACCGGTAGGAAGATCGCCGTGCGCGACTCGCGACACCCGGGCGGCCCCACCCTCATCTACCCCCGCACCGAGATGGCCGTGTTCGTTCGAGCCCTGAAGGCGGGCGAGTTCGACGAGATGGGCGCGTGATCTCTCAGTCCGGGATGCGGCACGGCCCACCGGGGTTTCGGGTTGCCTGGCTGCCGGCTAGGGTGAGGCCATCCGTAGTGCTTCACTTGTAGGAGGAACGGTGAGAGCGGCTTGGTCGGGTCATGATTTGGTCAGCGGTCACGCTCAGGTGGGGCCGCAGGGACCGACCGCGTTGCGCATCGTGTTGGGCAATCAGCTACGTCAGCTCCGTGAAGCGAGCGGAATTACTACCGGAGCGGCTGGCCGCGCGATCCGGGCGTCCCATGCCAAGATCAGCCGCATGGAGCTCGGACGGGTCGGCTTCAAGGAGCGTGACGTGGCAGATCTGCTCACCCTCTACGGCATCACCGACGAACAAGAGCGAGGATCGTTCCTGGCGCTGGCCCGGCGATCCAACGTGCCCGGTTGGTGGCACCACTACAGCGATGTCCTGCCGAGCTGGTTCGAGATGTACCTTGGCTTGGAGCAATCTAGCACCGTCATCCGCACCTATGAGCCCCAGCTTGTGCCCGGCCTGCTGCAGACTCAAGAGGGCGCTCGCGCCGTTATCATGCTCGGCAACTCCAGCGCCTCCGCTGAGGATATCGAGCGCCGGGTCGCATTGCGAATGAAGCGGCAGCGAGTTCTCACTCAACCGGAGCCGCCCAATTTGTGGGCAGTGGTCGATGAGGCGGCACTATGGCGGCTTGACGGGCGTTCGGTGATGCGGGAACAGATCCGGCATCTGATCGAGATAGCCGAGCTCACCAATGTCACACTTCAAGTGATACCATTATATTCTGGTGCGCATGCGGCGGTAGGTGGTCCGTTCACGATCCTGCGGTTCGCCGAACCCGACTTACCGGACCTCGTTTACCTCGAGCAGCTGACCAGTGCTCTCTATCTAGACAAGGGCCAGGATGTCCAGCACTACCTGGTAGTCATGGATCGCTTGTGTGTCCAGGCCAAGTCTCCCGCCGAGACGGTCAGGTTCCTGAGCAGCACCCTCAAAGAGATCTGAAGAGTTCGTCCCTCCTAGGGTAATGTCGCATTTTCGCTAGCTCCGCCGGTGGCTACCGGCGATGCTGAGGGTGTGTATGAGGACGTGGAGTGGTGCGTACAAGCGGTGCGGTCCAAGGACGCGCGGTTCGACGGCTGGTTTTTCATCGGGGTGGTCACCACCGGCATCTACTGCCGGCCGAGCTGTCCGGTGGTGGCGCCCAAGGTGGAGAACATGCGCTTCTACCCGAGCGCGGCCGCGGCGCAGTCGGCCGGGTTCCGGGCGTGTAAGCGGTGCCGACCGGACGCCAGCCCGGGGTCTCCACAATGGAACGAGCGCGCAGACCTGGTGGCCAGGGCGATGCGGTTGATCGCCGATGGGGTCGTCGACCGTGACGGCGTCCCTGGCCTGGCCGCTCGGCTGGGATACAGCGTCCGGCAGATCCAGCGGCAGCTACTCGCCGAAGTGGGGGCCGGCCCGCTCGCGTTGGCGCGAGCTCAGCGCGCCCAGACCGCGCGGCTGCTGATCGAGACGAGCTCGCTGCCGATGAGTGATGTCGCCTTCGCCGCGGGCTTCGCCAGCGTGCGGACGTTCAACGAGACCGTGCGTGAGGTCTTCGCCCTCGCTCCGACCGAACTGCGAGCTCGAGCCGCCCGCGGACACCCGCCGACCACTTCCGGGTCTCTGGTGCTGCGGCTGCCGTTCCGCGCGCCGCTGTGCCCGGACAACCTGTTCGGGCATCTCGTGGCGACGGCGGTGCCCGGGGTGGAGGAGTGGCGCGACGGGGCCTACCGCCGCACCGTGCGCCTGCCGCACGGCTATGGCGTCGCGGCCCTGTGGCCGCTGCATGATCACATCGACTGCCGGTTGGCCTTGACCGACCTGCGGGACTTGGCTACCGCGATCACCCGGTGCCGGTGGCTGCTCGACCTTGATGCGGACCCGGTGGCCGTCGACGATCTGCTGCGCGCGGACCCGGTGCTCGCCCCGGTGGTGGACAAGAACCCGGGCCGCCGGGTGCCGCGCACCGTCGACGCGTCGGAGTTCGCGGTGCGCGCGGTGCTCGGGCAACAGGTGTCCACCAAGGCGGCTCGCACCCACGCTGCCCGGCTGGTGGCCGCCTACGGTGAGCCGGTGGCTGACCCGGCCGGAGGCTTGACCCACCTGTTCCCTGACCCGAGGGCGCTGGCGTCGCTCGATCCGGCCTCGCTCGCGCTGCCGAGGGCGCGGGCCACCACGCTCACCACACTGATCGGTGCTTTGGCAGGTGGCGAGGTCAACCTTGGCCCCGCGAGCGACTGGCACCAGGCCCGCGCCCAGCTCTCGCGCCTTCCCGGCGTCGGCCCCTGGACCATCGAGACGATCGCCATGCGTGCTCTCGGCGATCCGGATGCCTTCGTGCCCACGGACCTGGGAATCCGGCGCGCCGCCCGGGACGTGGGTCTGCCCGCGACGGCCGCGGGGCTGACCGGCCACGCCACCGCCTGGCGGCCCTGGCGCGCTTACGCTGTGCAGTACCTGTGGGCGACCGGCGACCATGCCATCAACCGGCTACCGGCCTGATGAAAGGACACTCGTGGACCGTCGCGTACATACTGTGGTGGACAGCCCCGTCGGCATGCTCACCCTGGTAGCCGCCAACAGCATCCTCACCGGTCTCTACCTGGACCGGCAGCGGCACCGGCCACCAGCAGAGACGTTCGGCGAGCGGGACTCCACGCCATTTACCGAGGTGATCGGGCAGCTGGAGGAGTACTTCGCTGGGCCCCGCACCGAGTTCGACCTACCGATAACGCTCGCCGGCACCCCGTTCCAGCGCACCGTGTGGGCGGCTCTGCGGGGGATCCCTTACGGCGAAACGGTGTCCTACGGCCAGCTCGCCGAGCGAATCGGACGTCGCGGCGCCGCACGAGCGGTCGGCCTCGCCAATGGTCGCAACCCGATCTGCATTATCGTTCCTTGTCACCGTGTCGTGGGGGCCACCGGTGCTCTCACCGGTTACGGCGGCGGCCTGGAACGTAAGCAGCACCTGCTTAACTTCGAGCGTCACGCCACTTGTCGAGACAAGCCGGGGACGCGGTCGAGGCGGCCTTTATGTCTCGACTTGTCCACTCAGTCGGACTAATTTTCCAGCGATACCGCCGGCTGTGCGAAGTGCCGCGCCAGTGTGTTTCGCTGAAGACGTGGCTAAATATTTACGCCCGCGAGCTTCCGCGACCATGTCAAGGAGGAGTTGCGCATAGGATATTTGGTCCGGCCACAGGTAGAGCGCCATGGCGCCGGGAATAGTGTTGATCTCATTTATGTACAGCTCACCGCCGGAAAGAAGGAAGTCAAGGCGCGTGATCCCGGAGACGCCGACGAGGTTCGCGATCGCCCTGGCAAGTTTGCGCGCCTGCTCCGCCACCTGATCCGGCACTTTCGCGGGAATTTCTCGCGGAGCGGATACCAGCCCTTCTCCGCCCTGGAGATACTTGTCCGAGTAGCTGTAGAAGGAATCGGCGGCGCGAAGCGGTCGTTCTAAGAGAGATGATTCAAAACTCGGATGGGTGCGGAATGCGATATTGAGGTCGTCGGCGCCAGCTTTGTATGGCTCTATTACCGCTCCGGCTCGAAGTAATGGCGAAGTAGCCAGCAGGTCGCGGGCGGTCGTCAGGTCATGCACGATTTCGATGCCCAGCGAGGAACCGCCGTATCGGGGTTTGACGATGTACGGTCCGCCGTGAGTTGGATCTGGTCCATTTTCAAGGAGTGGGGCACGCGGTAGGCTAGGCAGCCCTGCTGAGTTGACAACCGCGCCGAACGCAAGTTTGTCCATGCCGAGCGCCGCTGCGGCCGATGGTCCTCCAGTCGCGGGAATCCCAAGCATCTCGAATAAGCCGTTAAGAGTCCCGGCTTCGCCGGGACCACCGTGGCAGCAGTTCAGGACGATTCCTAACGGCAATGGGCGAGTCCGAAGGGCCCCTCTCCTGTAGAATCCTGGCTCGGCGTCGAGGCGAAACTCAAGCTTCAGCGAACCCGCTGGCGCTCCGTCGAGAAAGTCCTTGGCCTCGCGGCCGGCTTCAACCAGCCGCCACTCGCCATTGCGAGTCCAATAGACCGCCTGGACTGGCTGGCTCGCTTCGGCCAGTATCCGCTCGCACTGCAGCCCGGTGAGGATACTGATGTCGTGCTCTGGAGAAGGGCCGCCAAACAGCACTGTGATGATCTGGTTCATATTCCTCCTTAAGCTCGTTGTCACGGGTAGTGGTCTGGAAGATCATTCTCGTATAGCACAGCGTCTCCGGGCTGGGCGAGGCTGCTCACGAGGGCGACAGCGGAGTCACGGCGTGCGGTGAGATAAATCCGCTCCGGGGCGCTCGCGTGTCCCGGCTCGCTCCCGCGACCGCTGGTGCGTGGTCGATTTCCGCCCGTCGCGCCTGACATGAGCGCCCTGCGGTTGACATAACCGACGATGACAAGGAAACCAGCGGCGACTACATCCGCGGCTAAGACCGCATTAGATTCGGACTGCTGTCTGCCGAGCTCAATCATGCCTGGCGTGACGACCCACACTCGGCCGCCGCGATCCCGCGCGTGCTTTTTTGCAATGTTAAGGGCAGCTTCAGCGCCTTGCGGGTTAGAATTATAGGTATCGTCAATCACTGTGTAGCCAGCTGGCGCGGTAGTGGAGTTGGCTCGGTGGGGTACCGTCGGGAGGCTGCTGAGTTGGCGTGTTATCACAGATATCGGGATGTCGAGAGATATGGCGATCGCCACTGCGCATGCCACATTGCTCGGATGCGCATGGGCCAGTGCTGGCGTTGTCGCCACAAGAGCTTCGTCCACCACAACGCGCAACTGGCCGGCGTGGCTCCACACCACGATGGGCACCTCGGTTGTCCGCTCCGGGTCGGAGGAGAACTCAATTATCCTTTTTCCTTCAGCGCGGGCGGCGTCGATATGCCTCACTAGCTCACGAGCATCCGCGTTAACGACGACGGTGCTGGCCGGCGAGAGGATTTCCGCTTTCGCGGCCGCAATGTTTTCTCGACTTCCCATGCGCTCGAGATGAACATCCCCAATCGCGGTAATTGCGGCAATGGTCGGCGGGAATTGTTCGCAGAGTTCCGTGATTTCCCCGAGGCCGTAGGTGCCCATCTCGGCGATGAAGACTTCGATATCTGGCGTAAGCCGGTCATTTACGGCTTTAGACAACCCCAGCAAGTTATTGAAACTAGCAGGGCTGGCCAGGGTTGTTCTGGCGGCCCCCACGATATGCTCGACATAGAATTTTGTGGAGGTCTTGCCAAATGATCCTGTGATGGCAACGATGCAGGGCTGCACCCGAGCAAGCTTCTGGCGAGCCGCAAGTACAAAGGTACGTGCTAAAGCAGACTCCACTGGCCGCATGACGGCCGCGGCGAGGTCGACGACCGTGGGCACAGCCACGATGATTGTCCCGGCTAGAAAGACGCCTGCCCACAGCGCGTTGTTCGCCAGGAGCGCGACTATGACCGCGCTTGTCGCGGCGATCGCCGCGACGGCCGCCGCGAGCCTTCGGAGCCGTGCTGTGAAGGCCAGCGGACGCTCTTTTCCTCTCCATCTAAGTCCTAGCGGCCACACCGCGCTGGCTGTGCCAGAAATTGCAAGAAGCGTGGTCGCTCCGGTCCGTTGATCAGCAATCGCTAGTACTAACGCCAGTGTTGCGGCTACCACTACAACGGCAGCGTGTGGAATGGCATGTGGCGCATTTCTCCACCAGATGGCAGCTATGGCACTGACCCTCCCGGGTTCGTAGTGCTCGCGCTGCGCTACGCGCAACCAGCGGACGGCGGAAATCATGACTGACACTGCGGAAATCGAGCCGAGGATGAACGGTATCATGTGCTTGAACGCTCGGCGCCAACGGCCATTGTTACTACATTCCGGACCGCGGCGACTATGTGGTCGTCGAGTAGATGCCCAGAGTCGGCCACGATTGTGAGCTTTGCGTCAGCGAACAGAGACGCCGCCTCGCCCGCCTGCGCAACAGGTGCCGCAGTGTCGTGCTCGCCGTATATCAAGGTCACCGGACAGCTGACGTGGCCTATTAATTCTCGATAGTCTTCGTTCACGGCCGCAACCAGGATGTCGCGCAGGACGCCAGTGGCGGCTCGATAGTCCGCTGACCCGCGCTTCTGTCGCAGTGACTCCAGAAAGCGCGGCGAAAGCAGGCCGCGTCTCGTCGCTGAGCGGACAATTCGATAGTGGAGTGGCGGGCTCTGGATCGGGCCGCGTAACAAAGGAACGCCGGTCAACACGAGGTAATCCACAGCGTCCGGTTTGGCTGCGGCGAGGTGAACGGCGATTCGACCCCCAAAGCTGTGACCAACCACTACGCGTGGGTGCCGAAGACCGTCCAACAGTGGAGCGAGGAACTGCGCGTAGTCGGCCGTTCGCCAAGGCTTGGGCGGCGGCGGCGATGCGCCAAAGCCAGGTAGGTCGATTGATAGACCAGTGGTGTTGCCCATGACAGCCACAAGATCATGCCGGTTTCGCGCCCACCCGTGCAGCGCGAGGACGTGCCCTGGTGGCGCTCCAATACGCTCCGCGAAGAGCCGCCGATCGAGCAGAGACGTTAGCATGTCTTGGCCCTAATAGATGAACGCCCTTGTGGGCTGAGTGTCAGCGTGCCTGGTATACCGCGCTGCGTCCACCGGCCGGCGGCGGGTCGCGGTACCGACAGCGGGGCGCGCGTCCCCAGCTTTCGCAGGTCCTCCAGCTGCGACGACACCAGTGGGTCATCGTGGTCGATGAGCATGTCGCTGAGGCTATCGCCCGCGGATCTCGCGGACTGCCCCGGGCCGCGAGATCCTGGCCTGCCACGACACCGGAGGCGCTTCGAACGGGCCCACTGAAGTGATTAACTTGCTTGTCGTGAAGGCCCGCCGCATCGGCCACGGATACAGAAACTGACAAATCTACCGGCTACTGCTGTACTGCGGAATTAACCTTCTACCGCCGCCGCCACGCGAGCCGGCAGGCCGTCTCCCTCGACGAACTTCACCTCCGCAACGATCTGGCCACCGGGGGCCTCACCGCCCTGCCTGTCACCTGGCGAGGGCCCCTGGGATCCTGGCGGTCAGGTCGTCCGGGAAGTCGATTCCGCGTGATGTTCCCCGATATTCTGGTGCGGAGTCCGTGTACGTGGCTGGGTCGCGGCTGCCGCGCGCTGGTGGCTCATCACCCGGTAGGCCACGAGCCCGAGCCCGATCGCGACTACCACCGACAACGGCGCGGAGTACCGCGCCACCCAGCCCTGGCCCTGCGGGTCGTAGACGGCGGCACGCGGCCACCCGACGTTGACCAGCAGGAACATCCCGAACACCACCGCGATGATATTCACCGGCAGTCCCCAGCGGCCGAGGGTGAAGTACGCCGGGTCGGGGGCGTGGGCGGGGTTGCGCCGGATGCGATGCCACAGCAGCGGGATCGTCACGAAGAGGTAGGCCAGGTAGACGATCACCACCGACACGCTGGTCACGGTAGCGAACACGCTCGTCTGCCCGAGGTTGATGAGCAGCACGCCGATGGAGAGCAGACCGACGACGATGCCGGGCAGGATCGGCGTCTGGGTCCGCGGCGAGACCGTGGCCAGCGCCTTCGCGAACGGCAGTTGCCCGTCGCGGGCCATCGAGAACATCACCCGCGTCGCCGACGCCGAGATCGCCAGCGCCGCCGAGAAGATCGAGATCGCGACGATCGCGAGCACGATCCGGCCTGCGACGTCGCCGAGTTGAGCTGTCACCACGTAGGCGATGCCCTGTGACGACAGCTCCGGTGACATGATGTCCGGCGCCGCCATCAGCGTGGCGAGGATGAGCAGCCCGCCACCGACGCCCGAGGCCAGCATGCAGCGCGTGATCGCCTGGGGGGCCGTGCGGCGCGGGTCGTTGGTCTCCTCCGACAGCTCGGCGGCGCTGTCGAAGCCGTACATGACGTAGGCGGCCATGAGCATTGATGCCAGGAACGGGAAGACGTAGGACCCGTTGCCCTGCACGCCGTTGGTCTGGAACACCACGCCCGGGCCGCGCTGGGAATGCAGGAACAGCAGCACGACCACCAGCGCCACACCGGCGATCTCGAATGTCACGCCGATGCGGGTGATCAGGGCCATCTTCGTGACGCCGAACGAGGCGATCGCGGTGCACACCGCGATGCAGATCGAGCCCAGGATGATCGCGTTGCGCGCGCCGCCGGGCGATGTCGGCGAGGTATCGGTGCCCACGAGCTGGAACCCGCTCCACACCTCGGGCAGCACCGCCTGCAGCGCGATCGCGATCGCCGCGACGCTGATGATGTAGCCGAGCTGCATGAGCCAGCCCGCCATCCAGCCCAGTGGGTCGGTGGAGACCCGCCGTGACCACTGGTAGACCGCGCCGGCGATCGGGTAGCGAGCGGCGAGCTCGGCGAAAACCAGGCACACGGCGAACTGGCTGGCGAACACGATCGGCCACGTCCAGATGTAGGCGGGCCCGCCGAAGCCGAAACCAATGATGAACAGCTGGAACACCGTTGTCAGGATCGAGACGAACGAAAAGCCGGACGCGAACGAGGAGAACGGTCTCAGCCCTCGGCGCAGCTGCTGGGTGTAGCCGAGGGAGGCGAGATCGTCGGCGTCGGGCCCACTGGTCGGGATCGGAGTACTCATGGGACCGCTCTTCGCGGTAGGTGGCCAGCGCGCACCAGGCAGCCGAGGGTGTCGCAAATGACCCGGGTCGCGATGAGCGCGGTGATCTCCGCGTTGTCGTAGGGCGGGGAGCATTCCACGACTTCGATGCCCGCCAGCGGGCGCGCGGCGATGAGCTGGATGAACTTCAGCACTTCGCGGGGCAGGAAGCCACCGGGCTCGGGCCAGCCCGTGCCGGGGACGAACGCGGCGTCTAGGCAGTCGACGTCAAAGGACAGCCAGACCGCGTCGGTGCCGTCCCAGGCGACGTCCAGGGCGCGCCGCGCGGCGGCCTCGATACCCATCTCCACGCAGTCGGTGACGGTCCTGATCGTGGTGCCGCGTTCCCGGCCGACCCGCACCCCGGGCCGCGGCGCCTGCCAACCGCCGATGCCGAGCTTGCCGCCGTTCAGGTGCTCGGCCACGGCGCGGGTGGTCGGGAAGCCGATGGAGTGGTCGCCACCCAACACCACCGGAAAAGCGCCGGAGGCATAGACGTGCCCGACCGCCTGGGAGATCTGGTCGAAGGTCTTCTCGATGTTGCCCGGGATGGTGAACACGTCGCCGAGGTCGGCGATGGTGATCGACTCCCGCAGGTCGACGCCGAGCTCGAAGCTGTACGACCCGTACAACGCGGAGATCTTGCGGATGCCCTGAGGGCCGAAGCGGGTTCCGGACCGGTAGGTGGTGCCCCCGTCGAAGGGGGCGCCGAGCACCGCCACGTCGTACTCGCTACAGCGGCGGACGTCCTCGAGGTAAGGCGCCTTGAGAAAGGTGTTGATACCGGCGAAGTGTGGCAGCTCACCACGGGAGAAGGTGGGGATCCGCCGGTCGACGATCGAGTCGGCGCCGGGCAGGCCCAGCTCAAGGGCCCGGGCGACCTCCTGTTCCGCTTTCGTCGACGGCAGCGCCGCTTCCGCCTCGACGGCGAATCGCGCCTCCGGACCATAGTTGTCGTGCAGCTCGTCCACGTCGGGACCTCCGTGTCCACAGCACCCGGCCGCGAGGCAGCCAGGCTACGACACACCCAGAATGGACCATTGATAGCCCGAGAAGGTGAGCGACGGGTCACAGTACATGACACTACGATCACTTTACGCGCGGTGACTGACCCGTGCTGGGTAACTCTTTCGAAACATTTTTTTGCGTTGGGATAACGCAACGCGTAGTTGACCGTCAACAGCGGTTCCTACCGTGACGCACGATCCCAGGGAGGCACAGATGACCGAAGTCGCCGCCAGAACCGACCCGACGACCCCCGCCGAACCGAAGCGGCGCTACGCCAAGCTCGCCGCTGATGAGAACAGCGAGGACTACTCGCTGCGCTACGCGGCCGCCTCGTTCCGCACGTGGTCACCGTTCGCGGTCGCCACCACCGCGCTGGGCGGCATCGCCTACCTCGCTGACTTCGCCATCGGCGCCAGCATCGTGATGCTGCACGGGTTCTCCTCCGCCGCGCTGGCCATCGCGATAGCGGCCGTGGTGATCTTCCTGACCGGCATCCCGATCGCCGCCGCTTGCGCCCGCTACGGCGTGGACATGGACCTGCTCACTCGCGGTGCTGGGTTCGGCTACTTCGGCTCCACGCTCACCTCGCTGATCTACGCCAGTTTCACGGTGATCTTCTTCTCGCTCGAAGGCTCGATCATGGCGCAGGCGTTCCAGCTGGCCTTCGGGCTGCCGCTGGCCCTGGGCTACCTGCTGACCACGCTGATCGTGCTGCCATTCGTGCTGTTCGGCATGCGGGCACTGGCCAAGCTGCAGATGTGGACCCAGCCGGTGTGGCTGGTCGGGCTGGCGCTGCCGTTCGTGGTCGTGCTGGCCACCCACCCGGAGCGCGTCACCCAGTTCACCTCCTTCGGGGGCACCGCCGGTGCCGGTGCCGGCCTGTCGCTGACCGGCGTCGGGCTCGGCGCCGGGGTCGCCCTGTCGCTGATTGGCCAGATCGGTGAGCAAGCCGACTACCTGCGCTTCATGCCCGCCAGGACAGACGCCAACCGGCGGTCCTGGTGGACCGCGGTGATCCGGCTGGTCCCGGCTGGGTGGTGCTGGGTGCGCTCAAGCAGCTCGGCGGCGCGTTCCTGGCCTTCTGCGCGCTGGGCGCGGTCGGCGCGACTGCCGCGCTGGAGCCGATCGCGCCGTACGTGGAAGCGGTCCGGCCAGTGTTGGGCGTGGCCACCCTGTCACTGGCGGCGCTGTTCGTGGTCGTCTCCCAGATCAAGATCAATACGACGAACGCCTACTCCGGCTCCCTGTCGTTCGCGAACTTCTTCTCCCGCGTGCTGCACCGCCACCCCGGCCGCGCCTGGTACGTGCTGGTCAACTGCGGCATCGCGCTGGCGCTGATGGAGCTGGGCGCGTTCGCGTTCCTCAACAACATCCTCGGTTTCTACTCCAACGTGGCCATCGCCTGGATCGGCGCGGTCGTCGCCGACTTGGTGATCTGCAAGCCGCTGGGGTTGAGCCCGCCCTACGTGGAGTTCAAGCGCGCCTACCTGTACCCGATCAACCCGGCGGGATTCGGTCCGATGGTCGTGGCCTCGATCGTCTCGGTGGTCGCCTATTTCGGCGCGTTCGGGGCGGTAGCCGCCGCGTGGAGCCCGTTCATCGCCTTGCTGCTGGCGATGGTGCTGGTCCCGGTCACCGCCACGCTGACCGGCGGCCGCTACTACCTGGCCCGGCCGAACCTGGTGTCCGGTCCCGACTCCGGCGCGACGGACCTGAGTGCCACCCACACCTGCACGGTGTGCGCCCTCGACTACGAGCTGCCCGACGTCGTCGACTGCGCGCACCACGGCGGCGCGGTCTGTTCCCTGTGCTGCACCTTGGAAACCGGCTGCGAGCAGGTCTGCCAACGGGTGGGTACCGCCCCGGTGCCGCTGACCATCACCGCTAGGCCGTCGACCAATTCTGCGCGGCCTGGTCGAGGCGCCGAGTGACGTCGGTGACTCGGTCGTTGTCGGTGAGGTCCCCACCGCGCCGCTCGTCGCCTACGCCCTTGTTCGGTCCTGTCACCAGGAGTAGTGTCGAACACATGTTCGATACTAGCTGTGTGGACTGGCCACCGCCACCGGTCACCGCCCCGCCTGAGGAGGTCATTGACTGTCTGGTTGAGGAGCGGCCCGGGGTGGGGGAGCCGGTGCGCTGGTCGGAGTACGTGCCGGATGGCTTGTTGGCGGACATGCTGTCTCGCCCCAGCGACGTGGACGCAGCGCATCGGGAGTTTGAGGCTCTGGAACGTGTGGGGGCGTGGGAGCGGGTGATCGCGTGGGCGCAGGCTGGGCAGGTCCGGGAGATGGACTCGTTCATGCGCGGCGCGGAAGCTCGAAACACGGCCCTGGGCGCTAGCACCTCGCAGGCCCATGAGTCGGCGGTAGCCGAAATCGGCCTGATGCTGAGCACGTCGGCGCGCACCGCGGCGTGCCGGGTGGGCGACGCGTGGTCGCTGTGTACCCGGTTGCCGGGCACGTTGGCGGCGCTGGAGCAGGGCCGGATCACCCTGGCCAAAGCCCGCGTCATCGACGCCGAGACCATGAACCTCTCCGAGGAGCACACCGCGGGGGTGGAGCGGCTGGTGCTGGCCAAGGCCCGGAAGCAGACCCCGGGACAGTTGCGCGTCGCGACCCGCCGAGCGGTACTCATGGCCGACCCGGCCGCCGCCCGGAAACGGGCCGAGCGGGCCCGGTGTGAGCGCGGGGTGCGGATGTGGCCCGAGCCCGATGGGATGGCCACCCTGTCGGCTTATCTGCCCGCCGCCGAGGCCACGGGCGTGTTCGCCGTACTCGACGAGTACGCCCGCCACGCCGGGTCCCCCGGCGACGAGCGCGGTATGGAGG
>JBOHFY010000046.1:0-3246 GCA_050699895.1 Pseudonocardiaceae bacterium | reverse complement strand
ATCCCGCGCTCCTTGGCCCACCGCAGTACCTCCACAGTGCCCGCCGTCGAGACGTGGCAGACATGCAGTGCCGCCGCGGCGTCCCGGGCGAGCAGACAGTCCCGGGCCACGATCGACTCTTCCGCGGCGGCGGGCCAGCCGGCCAGCCCCAGCCGGGCGGCGATCTCCCCCTCATGCGCCTGCGCTCCGGCGGTGAGCCGGGGATCCTCGGCATGCTGAGCGATCACACCGCCCAGCCCTCGGGTGTACTCCAGGGCGCGGCGCATCAGCAGCGAGTCGTGAACGCACACCCCGTCGTCAGAGAACATCCGCACCGCAGCGGCGGAGGAGGCCATGGTGCCCAGCTCGGCGAGCCGCTCGCCGCGCAGCCCAGCGGTGACCGCGCCGACCGGGTGCACGTCGACCAGCCCGACCTCGCGACCGCGCCGGTACACGTGCTCGACGATCACCGCGGTGTCGGCCACCGGGTCGGTGTTGGCCATCGCGAACACAGCGGTGTAGCCGCCCAGCGCCGCGGCCGCCGAGCCAGTGGCGATCGTCTCGGCGTCTTCCCGGCCAGGCTCGCGCAGGTGCGCGTGCAGGTCAACCAGGCCGGGCAGCGCCACCAGCCCGCCGCCATCGAGCACTTCGGCACCGATGCCGTCCAGACCGGCGCCCAGCTCGGCGATCACCCCGTCGCGGACCAGTAGATCCACCGGATCACCCACGCCATAGGGCCGGATCCCACGAAGCAGCAGCGGTCGCGTCATGCCTGGTCCTCTTGGGCGGCGAGCAAGTGATACAGCACCGCCATCCGCACGTGCACGCCGTTGCGGACCTGTTCGGTGATCGCGGCGCGAGGCGAGTCGGCGACCGAGTGCGCGATCTCCATGCCGCGCCGCATCGGGCCCGGATGCAGCACCACAGCGTGCTCTGGCAACAACGTCAGACGCGCTTCAGTAAGCCCGTAACTGATCGAGTACTCCCGAGCGGAGGGGAAGAACCCGCCGTGCATCCGCTCAGCCTGTACTCGCAGCATTATCACCGCGTCGGTGCCGGGCAGCGCGGCGTCGAGATCATGCCCGACGGTGACCGGCCAGCCACCCTCCTCTCCTGGAGGGCCGCTCCCCCAGTGCTGCACACCCCAGGGCAACAGAGTAGGCGGGGCGACGAGGTGGATCCGGGCACCCAGCGTGATCAAGAGCTCGATGTTCGAGCGGGCGACCCTGCTGTGCAGCACATCGCCTACGATGGTGACGGTCCGCCCATTCAGGGTGCCCAATCGCTCACGAAGAGTAGCCGCATCCAGCAGCGCTTGGGTCGGGTGCTGGTGGGTGCCGTCGCCGGCGTTGACCACGTGCGTGGGTACCCAGCCGGCGAGGCGATGCGCCGCGCCCGACGCGGGATGGCGGATCACCACGCAGTCCGCGCCCATCGCGGCCAGGGTGAGCGCGGTGTCGCGCAGCGACTCCCCTTTGGCCACCGACGAGCCACCGGCGGCGACGTTGACCACATCGGCGCTCATCCACTTACCCGCGATCTCGAAGGACGCCCGGGTGCGGGTGGAGCTCTCATAGAACAAGGTGACCACGGTGCGCCCGCGCAACGTGGGTAACTTGCGCACCTGGCGACCCAGCAGTGCCTGCTTGAGCGCCTCAGCGGTGTCCAGCAGCGTGGTGGCGATCTCACGCCGCAGACCGGTGGTCGTCAGCAGGTGCCTCACCGCTGGCTCCGACGGAGCACGACGGCATCGGTGCCATCCGTCTCGACCAGCAGCACACTGACCTTCTCATCTCGGGAGGTCGGCAAGTTCTTGCCCACGTAATCGGCCCGAATCGGCAGCTCACGGTGACCGCGGTCGACCAGTACGGCGAGCTGCACCGCCCGGGGGCGGCCGTACTCCCGCAGCGCGTCCAGCGCGGCGGCGACGGTGCGGCCGGAGTACAGCACGTCGTCGACCAGCACGACGAGCGCCTCGTCCAGCCCACGAGCGGGCAGCTCCGTGCTCCGCAACGGGCGGGTGGGCCGACGCCGCAGGTCGTCCCGGTAGAGAGTGACGTCGAGGATGCCCACCTCGGGGCGAGTCCCACCGAACTCCCGAATCCGATCCGCCAGCCGGTGCGCCAGCGGGACGCCGCGGGTGGGGATGCCCACCAGGGTCACCGGCTCGGGGGCGGTGCGCTCGATGACCTCATGGGCCATCCGGACGACGATGCGCACGACCTCGGCCGCCGAGAGCAGCTCACGCTGCCGCGGCGGCCCGGCCTCGCCCACCGCGCCCGCCCCGGAGAGGGCAGCCACGGCGGACCTCCTTCCCGGCCTCACCGGACGGGCCTTAAAGGACGTCAGGCTCTCCAGCCGGTGCCGGGACCCGTACTGGACGCTACCAGGGGTGCCGGGACCCGTACTAGACGCTACGAGGGAAGGCCGGAGAAGAGTCGCCGACGCTCAGCTGCTACGCCGTTCGGGTGATGTACGTGACTCTGCGCGGTGTTGGGCCCCCCATGGCTTGACCTGGGAGGTTACTCAGCGCAGCATTACTCTCCGTATCATCCCGATTTTCGCGTGGCGCCCCAAGGCGCTGACTGGTCGGGGTCTGAAGAAGGAGAAGGGGCAAGATGGGCGACTATGCCAAGGCGCTAGGGTCCAAACTGCGCGGCATCCGCCAGCAGCAGGGTCTGTCGCTGCACGGTGTCGAGCAGAAGTCGGCGGGTCGCTGGAAAGCTGTGGTGGTCGGCTCCTACGAGCGCGGCGACCGGGCGGTCACGGTGCAGAAACTCGCTGAGCTTGCCGACTTCTACGGGGTCCCCGTACCCGAACTGCTGCCGGAAGGCCGCGTGCCCTCCGGCAGCGAGCCAGCCACCAAGATCGTCATCAATCTGGAGCGCCTGCAGCAGCTGCCGGTGGACAAGGTGGGCCCGCTGGCCCGCTACGCCGCGACGATCCAGAGCCAGCGCGGTGACTACAACGGCAAAGTGCTGTCTATCCGCACCGAGGACCTGCGCTCACTGGCAATCATCTACGACATGTCGCCAGGTGATCTCACCGAGCAGCTCATCGGCTGGGGTGTGCTGCCCCCCGAGGCTCGCCCCGCGAAGGACAAAGAAGAGGCCTGACTGGTTGGTCGCCGCTCACGTGCCGCGCGGCAGCGCGGCCAGCGCGCCGAGCACGCCGTTGACGAAGCGCGGCGAATCGTCGGTGGACAGCAACTTAGCCAGCTCGATGGCCTCGTCGATGGCAACCGCATCGTCCACCTCGACAGAGAAC
>JBOHFY010000045.1:0-11210 GCA_050699895.1 Pseudonocardiaceae bacterium | reverse complement strand
CCCCTGACCAGGACGGTCAGGGGCCCTCTCGCTCGTCTAGGTGTGCATGCCAACGGCGCGAGCGGGGGCGTGTGCACGGAATTAGTCACCATCGCCTCGTTGAGCCCGTCGTGAGCCAAGGATGGCTTCAGCCGCGACCCGCGCGCCGTGCTCGTCCATGCCGGGGATGACGTGTATATAGGTGTCCTGGGTGAAGGCGGCGGAGGCGTGGCCAAGCCGCTCGCTGACAACTTTCACCGGCACGCCGGCTCTGAGAGCGGCGGTGGCGTAACTGTGTCGCACGTCGTGCAGCCGGATCGGTGGGAGGCCGGCGCGGATGGCGTGTGAAGTGAACCAGTCCGTGATCGTGTCCGGGTGGATCGGTCGTCCGTCCGGCCAGGAGAACAGTACGTCACTGTCGTGCCCGACCAAGGTCTTCTCCTCCTTCCACCGCTCGACGTAGAGCCGCAACGCCTCCAGCGTCACCGGGTCGAGGGCGAGCGAGCGCACACTGTTCTCGGTCTTGCCATCGGAGTCTTCGACCTGGCCGCCGACGACGACGCGGGTTGCGCTCGACTCGATTCGGGCCATAACAAGGTCCACGTCCTGGTGGCGCAGCCCGGCCAGCTCGCTCCGGCGAAGACCGGTCGTGGCGACCAGGAGCCACAGTGCGTAGAACCTGTCACCGGCGACCTGGCCGAGGAACCGCCGCAGCTGCTCAGGGGTCCAAATCTGAGGGCGTGGCCGCTTGGCGCGCGGTGGCGTCGCGTCCGCCGCCGGGTTTCGCACGAGATAATCCCACCGGACCGCGTCGGAGAGGGCCGACCGTAGCATCGTGTGAATGTTTCGAACCGTCTTAGGAGCCAGACCGGCTGTGAGCAGCTGCGGGAGACGGCCCGTCTCGTACCGCTGAATCGCCTTCCGCGCCGCGTCGTAGGTAACGCCGCCAAGCGCGGCTAACTCGCGAGGCGTGATCTGTTCACCAGCGGACGTGGCGGCCCGCCATCCCTCATACATCACCCGGTTTCGGTCGACCTTGCTGCGTCCGTTCTCCAGCAGATGCTGGTACAACAGATTCAGCCGAGCGACATCGAGATCTTGTAGCTTGGTGCTGCCGATGGTGGGGAGTACGTAGGCGGTGAGGTAACTACGGTAACTAACCCAGGTTGTCCCTTCGATGGTGAGCTTACGACGAGCGATCCATTCTTCGAGGAACTCCGCAACGGTACGCTTGGCCGGTCGGACGAACTGGCCGTGCGAGAGCTGCTCGATAGCGGCGGCACACGCCCGCTGGGCCTCGCGTTTCGTACTGTAACCACCCTTCGTCGTCTGGCGACGCTTCCCGGACAGAGGATCTGGCCCGAGGTCCACACGGTACCGCCAGCCCGCCCCGTACTTGGTTACGCTCCCACGCATGAGCGACGACCTCCCCTTGTTGTGGCCCGCTCAGGCTGCGGACGACGGATCAGATTCCCGGTGCATGGGCTCCACTGCGAGGAGGCTACGTATCTCATTGGTGATCACGTAGACGCGACGCCCGAAACGTTTCGTCGGAAGTTCGCCGGACGCGGCGTAACGGTATGCGGAGGCTCGACTGAGCCCGAGCAACCGGGCAGCGGTTGGAATCGGGATCAACGCCGGTAAATCCGCCTGGGCGCGGTTCTTGTCTGTCGTGGTCACGGGCTTTCCTCTCGGACATTGCGGTGTATGCGTCGCTCGGGCTGGAAGGCGGCTTCTCTGCGGACTATTAAGCGGGTGCCATCGCCGTCCATAGGCTGTCGTGGGTCGCCTGTCGGTAGGTTTCGCCTTGTACGTGGGTGGTGTGGGTGGTTGTCTCCTCGCGGCGCCCCCTTGGGGCTGCCGGGCGGTGGGTCCGGAGTGCAAGGGCGGGGTTTCCCTTGCGCGGAGTGGCCCGCCGTCTGGCAGGGCTTGTCCGCGCCGTGAGGAGACAACCAGCCTGGTGACCTTCCCCTTCTCCGAAGCGGTGCCGGGGTTCGGGGCAGCGCCCCGGCCGCCGGAGGCTGGAAGTTTTGTGGGGGCAGCACGCTGGTAGGCGTTCCGTTGGGTTTCTTCGCCGGCGCGGCCTTGCGCGCGGTTGTTGCTCCGCACGGGTTGTCGGTGCGTTGGCGCATACTCGGGGGGTGGGGTGCTCGGGTGGGGTGCCGGCGTGGGTGGTTCCGCCGGTGGTTGAGGTGGCGGATGTGTGGTGGTTGGCGCACCGCGACTGGAGTGAGCAACGTTCGCCCTGGACAGGTGGTGTGCTGGGCGCGGTGGAGTGGGTGATCGGTACGGGTTGTGGTCCGATCACCGGCCGGGATGAGCGACCGGTCACGTGGAGCCTCGCGGTAGCGGAGTTGACTGCGGCTGCGGTGGTGATGAGGGGTTCGGGTCCGTTGGAGTCGGAGTGCGCGCGGTTGGGGGTGGCTTACCGGGAACCCCTTTTCACGGACCGTGATCACGCGGTGGGTGTGTGGCGGACGTTGGGGTGGTTGTGTGAGCCGGATCGGGTTGGGGGTTCGCCGTTGCCGGTGCCGCAGCGGAGGCCTGATGGGAGCGTTCCCAGCGCGGATGAGCTCTACGCTGGGGCGATCGCGGTGAACCCGGGTGCTTACAGGGAGCCCGGGCAGCGGGTTGAGCTGCGGGGCAGGGCCGTGAAGGCTGAGGCTGATTTCCGGTGGCTGGTGGCGCGGATCGAGGAGACTCAGCGTCGGGCGGGCGTGGTTTAGCATTCCGACACCAGTTCGTCGGCGTTCTCGTCCTGGTCCTGCTGGCGGAAGTGTTCGTATTCCCGGCGGGCTTGCATTTCGGCCAGGGCCGTCTGGGCGCGGGTGACGGCGACTGCGGAGTCATCAACGGGTGACGTCACCGGTGGGCCGGTGGGATCGGCGTATTCGGTTGGGTGGGGGGTGGAGTGGTCGCGGATGTCCGGGACGGCGGTTTCGGTGGTGTGGTCGGGGGCGAGTCGGTCGGCGTCGGCGCGTGTTTGTTCCCAGGTTGTGTCGTGTAGGTCGGTCTCGTCGGTGACGAGCCGGTAGGCGTCTTCTTCGCGAGCTTCTTGCTGGTGGGCGGCCCACCATTCCTCAGTGGTTACTCGCTCGGCGAGGTCGTCGAGGTTGATCCCGCGGGTGGCGAGTTCGACGCGGGCTCGGAATGCGGCGTCGCGGGTTGGTGCGGTGTGGACGTACCACTGCGCGTGGGTGTCGTCGGCGAACTCCAGTTCGACGGCGCGCGCGGCCATGTCGTCGGCGTGGGTTTGTGCGGCGAGTGCGTGGGCGCGGGCGTGGGCGGCTTGCGCAGGGTCCTGCGCTGCGCTGGCTCGGGCGTTCCACACGGTCGCGTCAGCGCGGGCGCGGGTTGCGGCCTGGGTGGTCTCGGCGAGTTCGTCGGCGACGCGTCTCGGTGCCCAGGATCGTTCTCGGTCCCATGCGCGGACCACGCACCGCAATCGGCCCTCGGTGGCGACCCGCTCGCGATCGCCCGCGTCGGGGAGGTCGAGTTTCGCGTGAGCGGTCCGCCAGAGCGCGTGTTTCTCCGCTAGCGCGGCGGGTGGTGCGGCTCCGAGGGGGTCGTCTTGGGCGGTGTGCCCGGTGAGTTCGCGGCATGCGGCGGCCCAGCCCACTTTGTGTTCCCACTCCTCGCGGGCGATCGGGTCGGCGGGGACCGGGCCCAGTGCGCGTACCGCCCACGGTGCCGCCCGCTCGGCGGCGTCGGTGCCGAGTTCGCGGCGGCGGTCGTCGGCGGCGGCGGCGCGGTTGGTGAACCACGCCCGCCACGCCGCGGGGACTCCGTGGGGGATGAGGTCCGCGAAGCTGGACACCATGGGTTCGAGCTTGTCGCGCAGGCGCCGCTCGATCCGGGCGTAGAGCGCGTGCGCTGGGTGGTGGGTGCCGCCGAGGTCACGATGCGCGATCGCGGTCGTCAGGACGTCGGTGGGGTCGTGGCCGGCGAGTTCCGCCGTGCGCAGCAGGCGCTGTAGTGACCATGAGGAGTCATCCGCGGCGAGGGCTTCGCGGTCCCACGGGGCCAGGGCACCCTCGGCGGCGAGTTCATCAAGGAGCACGCTGGTCCGGTGGGCGGTGACCTCTTTCGCCCGCTCGATCATCCGGTCCCCGTGGCGGGCGATGGAGCGGGCTTCGGCGTCGGCCTGCTCCCACTCCGCTGTCGCGGACATGTCGTCGCGGGGTGCCTCCATGATGTCCGCCAGGACCGCGTGCGCGGTCCGAGCCGGTAGGTCGTGGGCCTGCCCGTGCCCGTCCTGGGTGATGGTCCAGACGGTGTTGGTGCCGCTGCCTCGGGTGAACATGACGTACAGGGCCCGGCGGTCCACCCCGGGGCCGGCTATCGCGTGGCCGGTGTCGACGGTGCGGCCCTGCGCGGCGTGAACGGTGTTGGCGTAGGCCAGCGTCACATCGTTTGTGACGTACTCGGCGGAAAGCTGGATCGGCGCACCGCCCTTGACGGGTGTCACGGTGAGGCCACCGTCCTCACGCAGGGCGGTGACTCGGTAGGTCGCGCGGGTCAGCGGTGCGCGGGTGTTGTTGCCCTCGAAGCCGCGAAGTTCCCACCCGCACCGCCGGGCCTGGATCACATCACCGACCCCGGCGTAGGTGCCCTCCCTGCCCAGCAGGACACCCCTTTCCTGCACGAGACCCAGCTGGACCAACTCGGCGCGCAGGGCGGCGCTGATCCTCGCCGCGGCCTCGTTGGTGGGTACGAGCAGCAGGGATTCCTTGCCCGCGAGGGTGTCGGCGAGGAACGCCCGTGACGCGGCGGCCTCGGTCTGCGCGGCGGTGCCCGCGCTCACGAGGCGGCCGTGGCGGTGGTACTCGGCGAGTACGGAGGTGTCGCCTTCGCGCAGCCGCAGCGACGCCGGTCCCTCCCAACCGGTGGTGAACCGCCGGACCTCGCTGAGTTCGTAGGTCAGCCCGTCCTCGACCAGATCAGCCATCGCGCCACCGGGGCCGACGGCGCCGAGCTGGCGCTGGTCCCCGACCAGGAGAAGTTTCGCGCCCGCCGCCGCGCACCGGGCCTGGATAGCGGCTAGGTCAGCGGTGGAGATCATTGAGGCCTCGTCCACCGCGATGATCGCGCCGGGCCGCAGCCGGAAAGCTTCGTCCTCAGGCAGGGGGCGGTGCTCCTCCAAGCGGCGCTGGGTGGCCAGCCACGCCGCGACGTTGCGGGAGGTGACGCCCTCGTCAGTGAGGATCTGAGCGGCGTCCTCCGCCGAGGCCAGCCCGAACATCTGGCGCCCGGATTCGGTCCACGCGTCGGAGAGGGCGCCCATCAGGAACGATTTCCCGGTGCCGGCGGCGGCGGAGATCGTCTCGATCCGCGCCCCGGAGGTCAGGACTCCCGTGAGCGCGGCGGCCTGGGCCGCATTTAAAGGTTTACCGGAGGTCGCGAACCGGCCCACGAACTCCTGAGCCCGCTCGGTGCTCACCCGTGCGGCGCCCCGCCCGGCGGCGGCGCGGCGAAGCACCGACTCCGCGATGAGCTGGCCTGTGGTGGTGTACTTCTCCGCGTTCGGGCGCGCGAACGAACTCGCGCCGTTAGCCAGCACGGCCTCCTCCGGGAGATCGTCCACCGGCTCCTCCCCGGTGAGCCGTACTCCGCGCTTCACCGCTTCGTCGGTGAGGGCTCGGAGGAACCCAGGGATCTGTTCCGGGGCGAGCCCGAGGTCATCGGGTAACGCGTCGCTGATCTTCTGGAGCAGCTCCGAGCGGGACCACGACGCCCGCTCATCACCGATACTCGCCAACGCTCGCTCGGCCACATCCCGCTCCGACCACAGCGCGGGCGCCCGGGGTTCCCGGTTGTAGCTCAACGCGTCCTGGGCGACCTGGGCCAGGCCACCGTGCATCCTCGTGAACGCCTTGGCTGTCCACATGTCCATCCGTTCCTCGGCGGTCATCCCGTCGTGGGACTTGCGCGCCCGGGTCGCTAGCGTCGCTTCCTGGGCCAGTTCGAAGCGCTCCAACGGGCTCGGGTCACGGCCATTGCGGTCCCGGAACTGCCGCTCCAGCTCCGCGGTCCGCGCGGTGATGTGCTGCCGGCGGGAGGAGAACAACTCCCGGATCTCCTCCGAGACCCCCACGACCTCCCGGGCTTTCCCGTCCTGGCGGGTCGCGAAGCGCACACCCAGGGACCGCGCCAGGTGCGCTTCCATCACCCGGTCCCCGATCGCGCTCGCGGCGGGTTTGTGGGCGAAGATCCCCGCCCCGTCGATCGCCCGCCACTTCCCATCAGCGCACACCACCCGGTTCAGGATCGCCTGGTGCACATGCAGCTGCGGGTCCCTATCCCGCGAGTCATGCTGGAGGAACTGGGCGACGACGAACGTGGGGGCATCAGTCCACCGCCCACCCGACCCCGCGTGGTCGCCCACCCGGGAGTAGCCCGCCATCTCCTGCAAGTAGTCCACCGACGCGCGGGCACCCGCCAGTACCGCGTCCTCCACAGCTCGCTGGAGCACCGTCCACGCCTCGGCCGCTTCCAGGTCCCCAGCCGCGCGCGCGTCGTTGGCCTGGCGCTCGAAGGCGACCCCCAACACTGACACCGACTTCGGCGCCGAGAACGTCCCGTCGAAAAACGTCACCGCCTGCCGAGCTGACCGCTCCGCGACAGCCAGCAACTCCGCCCGCCGCACCGGATCAGCCCCCGGCTCCTTCGCCAGCGCGTCGGCGTACACCTCGCTCGCCGACCGATACACCCGATGCGCATTCCCCAGCAACGGCGCCTGCCCCCACCGCTCCCGATCATGCGCCGCCTCGTGCCGCGGGTCCCGCAAGTGGCTGTAGAGGGCCTCCATCAACTCCGCGTCCACCTCACCGGCCAACCCGAGCACCGCCGCGCCAGCGCCATACCACAACCCAGCCGGCTCCCCAGCGGCCACCGCGCCGGTGTAGTAACCCTCGCGGCCCCCGCTGACAGCGTCGGTCAGGTAACGCGTGTCGTAACCCTTAGCGACACTCAACACCCAGTCCTCCTGATCTTGAAAGCCCGCGCGCGGCGCGGGTCAGCACGGCCATCGGATGCCCATGCAATGGTGTGGTCGCTTTGCCTGGTTGTGCTGTGTTGTGTTCTGGGCTTTGTTCCTGGTGTGTGCTGGTGGTGTGTGTCTGGTGCTCTAACCTCGATGGGGTGACTACTTTCTGTGACTCTGAGTGACTTTCGTGGTGATTCTCTGGTGTGGATCTTCGGGTGTGCTGGTTGTCTTTGGCCCCTGTCGTTGATCTCGGTGGGGTGGGGTCACGGGGGCCGGTGGCGTGGTCGGGGGTGGGGGCCGGGTGCGCGGATGGGGACTCCGGCGGCGCGGAGGGCGGTGAGGATGGTGCGGGGGGTGTGGCCGTAGCGGCGGCCCAGGGCGGCGGCGCTGGCGCCGTCGCGGTAGAGCTGGGCGCACTCGGTGCTGTCCAAGACGGGCCCGCGCCCGCTGGGGTGCACATCACCGGTACGCCGCCAGCGGGAGTAGTGGGTGGCGCAGTAGCCCCGGGCTTCGTGGGGTTGGTCGCACCCTTCCACGGTGCAGGTGGCGTCCCGGGGCGCCGGGCTGAGGATCTCGGCGGGCCCGGGCTCACCGGTACGCCTCCAGCGCTGGTGGTGGGCCCGGCACAGTCCCCGGCCGTAGTTCGCGCGGTCGCACCCGTCCACGGTGCAGCTCCGCCCGCTCGGTCCCGCACTCACGCGGTCGGCCTCCTTGCTGGTGTTCGCGGGTTGGTGGGTGGGTGTGGTTCATCAGGTCCCCCGGTGGTGGGCGTTGTCGTGCCGCTCGGCTTCGTCGATTTGCTGGTCGGTGGGGGTCAGGGGGGTGGTGGGGGTGGTGGCCCACGCCCGGGCGGTGATCGGGGCGAGGTCGGCCAGAGCGACGGTGGGCGCGGGCCGGCGGTGGGTACCGCCCTCGGTGTGCTCCCGGAGTTCGCAGGACCCGTAGGCGGTGGTGATCCGGCGGGCGACGCCGGGGCGGTAGCGGTCGTGCCAGTCGCCGGCTTTGGCCCAGGTGCCGTGGTGGGGGTGGTAGGCCTCGCGGTGGGCGCACCGCAACCACCGGAGTTCCTCGATCAGCGCTGGGTGCCACAGCCAGCACGAGGGCAACACGGCGTCGGGGTAGTGCAGGTACACCCGCGCCAACCACTCGGTGAGGTCGTCGAGGTCGGTCTGGGCGAGGTCCGGGTCGCTGGTGAGCAGCCACGCCCGGACCGCCTCATCCCCGTCAGGAGCGGAACGGGCGGCGAGGGTGGTGACGTCGGTGGGGAGCTGGGTGAGCAGCTCGGCGAGTTCCTCCACCCGCGCGACCGCGTCGGCGTGCGCGCGGGTGAGGCGCTGCACCTCCCGCCCCAACGCCACCACGGCCGGGTCGGGCCCGTCGCCGGTCATCGCCCAGCACCCGCGTCCTGGGCGGGGTCTTGCTGCTCGACCACCGGGTCAGCGGTGGTCGCCGACCCGGAGTCGTGCCGGGGGGCCGGGTCGGAGGCCAGCACCGCCGCGTGGGCCCCGGCCACGGCCTCAGCGGCACTCGGTTTTCCCGGCGACTCCCCACCCAGCTCCCCGACGCCAGGAGCCGCGTCCGCTTGGGCGACCGGCGCCGCCCGCTCGACGGGAGACGTGGTCGCCGAGTCTGTGGGGGCCTCGGTGGCCCCGTCCGTAGAGTCGCTGTGGCCGAGTGCGGCGCGGAGGGCGGCAAGTCGGGCTTGGAGCTCGTCGTGCGGGTGGAAGCGCCCGGGTGCCGTGGCGCGGTCGGCCGCGCCCTCGGTCAACCGCGTGGCGGCGGAGGAGTTCACCAGGGCTGTGACAGCGGCCTCGGTGAGGTCACGACCCCGCGCCGTGTCCTCGGCGTTGCCGCGTGTCGCGGCGAGCATGGCCTCGGCCACCCGAATCCGTTGGTGGAGCGCGGCCTCGGCCGCTGGAGTCAACTCGGTACCGCCGGGCTCAGGGCCGAGTTGAATTCGCAGCTCAGCTTGGCGGACAATCTCGTCAACCTCCTGACGGAGCTGGGCGTCGCTCTCCCGCTCGCCAGTCGCCCGGGTGTCTGGTGGTTCAGGTGGGCTCTCGACCGGGGCGGCGGGGTTGGGGTACTCGGACGGGTAGCCCACGGCGCTGTTGAGCGAGCCGTCCTCGTCGAGGGCTTCCCGCGCCGGGGTGGCATGGGGCTCACCGGGTAGTTCCCAGAAACGTGGGGCGCGGTGTGCGTCCGCGATCTCCTGTTGCTCTTCTGCGCTGGGTAGGTCGTCATCCATATCGGGGGGGAATACGCCTCGCTCGGCGAGTCGCGATTCCGCGATCCCCTCCGCCGCCTCCCATATCTGGTCTGAGTAGCTGTCCTCCGCTCGTCCGTCACCCTCGATGCGTCCGTAGTAGTCGTGGTCGAACAGGGCGTTGTAGACGGCTCTGGTTTCGGCGTACCGCGCGTTTCTCCATGCCGCCTCCGCCTCGTCCGCCGCTTCCGCCGCCGTATAGCGCTGGGTGAACTCCGCCCAGTCCGGTGGCGCGAAGTAATCCGGGTCGTCGTCCGTCTCGGGGGCCAGACCGTGCGCGTAGAGCGCGTCATCGAGCCGGTTGTGGATGTACCACCGGGGCACTCTTGTTCGCTCCGTGATCGTCGCGATGCTCGCGTCGCGCCGAGCTTGGTCCTCACGGGGCAGTGAGAGATCGGCCCCGAACGGTCCGTCGTTGGCGCCCCTGATCACACGTTCCCGGTGGCTGAGGGTGACCGCTTCACGCCACGCCGTATCCAGATCAGTCCCGCGCTGGGTCTCTGATAGTGGGACCGTCTCCCGCGAGTCGCGCTCGGGTGTCGCGTGCGGCTCGTCGTCGCGCGCGGCGGCGGCGTCGTCCACGACGGTGGGTGCGGTGCTGGCGGGGGGCGCTTCGGGAGTGGGTGACTGCTGCGCGTCGATTTCCGCCTGGCGTTGTTGCCACTGGGCGGTGACGTCCGTCCAGTCGGGCGGAGCGGGATAGCCGGCGTAGGCGTCCTGACGCAGTTGCTGGCAGACGCGCCCGGCCGGCACGCCCGTTTCCCGCTCGAGGAAGGCGAGCGCGGCCTCGCGGCGTGCGTACTCAGCCGCGGGTAGGGTCCAGTCGTACTCGGGCGAGCCGTCGTTGCCGTCCGCGAGCGCTTGTTCGTGGATGGTGATGGTGAGGGCCTGCCGCCACGCGGTGTCGAGTTCGATCCAGTGACCCCTCCCGGCGGCGACCGCGCGGGCGGCGTCGGCGGTGGCCGCCAGGTCCTCGCGTGTCGCCGTCGCCTCCGCGTAGGCTCGCTCGGCGTCGGTGAGCGCGAGCAGATTGTCGAATGTCGGGGACACCGCGTCGGCCTCTCGTGCCTGCCCGAGGCGGCGGGCGGCGTCGACTTCGGTCATTCGTGCGACTATGAGCCAGTAGTCGGCCTCAGCGACGGGGTTCCCACCGCCGGCCGCGATGAGCGTGCCGAGGTCGCGGGTGGTTGTGTCCCCGTCCTCGATCAGGACGTGGCGGCGTTGCCTGTCACTCCAGTACCAGGAATTGTTCGTCCCGAAGTCAGCCGCCCATTGACGGATTTCCTCCTCGGTCATCGAAGCCCATTGCGAATCGGTGTCGCCGTACTCACTCACTGGGGTTCTCCTCCTCGTGTTCGTCATCGGATTTCCGGGTCGCCGGTGTCGTTATCGGTGGTGGAGTGCGTCGGTGGAAGCGGGTTCGTCGGCGTGGCGCGTGGAATGGTTGGTGGTGTGCCAGTGGCCGAGGTGGGTGGTCACGGTCAGGACGGTGAGCCGCCCGTGTGGGGGTGTGCGGTGAGTCGCTGGGTGGTGCCGTGGGTGTCCACGGCCCAGTGCCCCGCCGAGTCGGGCACCGCGCCAGGGGAAGGCGTGCGCGATGGGCGGTGAAGCGAGTTCCAGTGGGCGATCTGGTGCCTGAGCTGGGTGAGGCGGCCGGTGGCGGGGTTGGTGGACCGGGTGGTCTCGAGGGCGTCGGTGAGGACCGCGCGGGCCGCGCGGCGGGTGGCTGTGGTGTGGGTTTTCACGTCGCGGCGGTGCCAGGCCATGGGTGCCCAGCCGAGTACTGGTGGCATGCCGTGGCGGAACACCACGACGCGGCGCTTGGGGAGGTTCGCCAGCTGGGTCGCGGAGAGGACCGGTACCCGCCGGGTGCCGCGTGAGGTGACCCGCCCCTGGGTGTCGCGGGTGAGGTGGGGCTCGTCGCGCTCGCCGAGGAGGGTGAGCCAGTGGGTGAGGTCGTCGCGGTCTTGGGTGCCGCCG
>JBOHFY010000044.1:0-7971 GCA_050699895.1 Pseudonocardiaceae bacterium | reverse complement strand
GACGACGGGGCCGCGATGACGCGATGACGATATTCGCTGGGGTACCAGGACTCGAACCTAGACTAACTGAACCAGAATCAGTCGTGCTGCCAATTACACCATACCCCACCAAGTGTCCACCTCCGGGTCCCCCTCGGACCCGAACCAGCACCGGGATGGAGCATAGTCGACCGCGTGCGCCGGACTCCACTGGGCCAGCCTCTCCCTTGACCATCGGGTGCGATCAGGTGCACCATGAAGGGTATTCAACAGCCGTTGAAAGAGGTGACACGTGGAACACACAACGTGCTGCGTGGTCGGTGGGGGTCCAGCCGGGATGATGGTGGGCCTGCTCTTGGCCAGGGCTGGTGTGGCGGTCACCGTGCTGGAGAAACATGGCGACTTCCTGCGCGATTTCCGCGGCGACACCGTCCATCCCTCCACGCTGACCCTGCTCGACGAACTCGGCCTGGGAGCCGAGTTCGCGAAGATCCCGCACCGGCTGGTCGAGCAAATCCAAGTACAGCTTGACGACGGTCTGGTCACGTTCGGCGACTTCCGCCGGATCCCGGGTCCGCACAAGCACCTGGCCTTCGTCCCCCAGTGGGACTTCCTCGACCTGCTCGCTGACGCTGGGCGCGCCGAGCAGGCGTTCACGCTCCGGATGCACACCGAGGCGGTCGGGCTGCTCATTGAGGGCGGCGCAGTGACCGGCGTGCGCTACCGGTCGGCCGACGGGAAAAGCGGGGAACTTCGGGCGGACCTTACGGTGGCCTGCGACGGGCGGCGCTCGGTGCTCCGCGACGCCGCCGGCTTGCACGCCCGATCTTTCGGGGCACCATTAGACGTGTGGTGGTTCCGGCTTCCGCGCCACGAAGGAGACCCAGCAGGCGGAGTCGGCCGCTTCGGATCCGGACAGGGCATGGCCCTCATCGACCGTGGGGACTACTTCCAGTGCGCTTACCTGATCCGCAAGGGCTCGGACGCCGTGCTGCGGGCCGAGGGGATCGAGGCGTTCCGACGCCGGGTGGCGGCGATGATCCCCTGGCTGGCCGACCGGATGGGAGCGGTGCGCGACTGGGACGACGTCGCTCTGCTGGACGTCCGCCTGGACCGGCTACGCCGCTGGTCGACCAACGGGCTGCTGTGCCTGGGGGACGCCGCGCACGCGATGTCGCCGGTCGGCGGAGTGGGCATCAATCTCGCCATCCAGGACGCCGTGGCGGCGGCCCGACTGCTCGCCGGGCCACTGCGCCGGGGCGCGCTCACCCGCAGCCACCTCGACCGGGTGCAGCTCCGCCGGTGGGCACCCGCGGCGCTGACCCAGGCGGTGCAGCGCATCATCCACGCGCAGCTGCTCGACCGGGTGCTGTCCGGTGACATCACGCTGGCCGGGGCCGGGCCGGGCCGGCTCCCGTTGCCGCTCCGGCTGCTGCAGCGTTTCCCCCTGCTGCGGGCTGTGCCGGCGGCAGCAGTGGGCATCGGGCTGCTCCCTGAGCATGCCCCCGCCTTCGCCCGTGCTCCGGCGCCCGCTGTCAACGATGCGGGGAGTCCGGGCCCCGTTTAAGCGGTGCGGTGACACTCAGGAGGTGCTGGCGACCCCGTCGTGGCGTAACGCGGCGTAGGTCATCGCGTCCAGCAGCGCCAGCCACGAGGCTTCCACCACGTTGCCGTGCACCCCCACCGTAGTCCAGGACACCGCCCCGTCGCTGGTATCCACCAACACCCGGGTCACGGCGTCGGTACCGTGCGTGCCAGGCAGGATCCGAACCTTGTAGTCGGATAGCTTCACGGTCTCCAGCCACGGCAGGTGGGTACCTAATGCCTGCCGCAATGCGCCATCCAGCGCGTTCACCGGCCCGTTGCCCTCCGCAGTGGCGATCACCCGCTCCCCCGCCACGTGCACCTTCACCGTCGCCTGCGCGACCACCTCCCCGCCCGAGGTGTGGTCCACCACCACCCGGTAGGACTCCAGCTGGAACGGTGGCGCGGGCGGCGCCTCGTCCACCTCGTGGCGCACCAGCAGCTCGAAGGAGGCGTCAGCGGCCTCGAACGACCAGCCCCGGGACTCGAGCTCTTTGACCCGGGCGGTGACCACGCCGACCTCAGCCGGGCGGCCGGCCAGGTCCAGCCCGAGCTCACCCGCCTTGAGCACGATACTGGCCCGGCCAGCCATCTCGGTCACCAGCACGCGCTGGGAGTTCCCGACCGCCGCGGGGTCCAGGTGGTTGTACAGCTCAGGAGCCACCTTGATCGCACTCGCGTGCAGCCCCGCCTTGTGCGCGAAGGCCGAGCGCCCGACGTAGGCCTGGTGGGTGTCGGGAGCGAGGTTGGCGATCTCAGCCAGCGTGTGTGACGTGCTGGTCAGCTCGGCCATCCCCTGCTTCGGGAGGACTGGCATCCCCAGCTTGGTGACAAGATTGGCGGCGACGGCGAACAGGTCCGCGTTGCCGGTTCGCTCGCCGTAGCCGTTGGCGGTGCACTGCACATGAGTGGCCCCGGCCTGCACCGCCGCGACCGAGTTGGCCACCGCGCAGGCGGTGTCGTCCTGGCAGTGAATTCCCACCCGGAAACCCGTGCGGGCCACCACCTCGGCGACGGTCTCCGCGAGCCGCAGCGGCAGCTGCCCACCGTTGGTGTCACACAGCACCGCGACGTCAGCACCCGCGATGACGCCGGCATCAAGCACCCGCAGCGCGCAGTCAGCGTCGAAGGCGTAGCCGTCGAAGAAGTGCTCCGCGTCGAGAAACACCCGCCGGCCCTCGCCCACCAGCAGCGCGACGGTGTCCGCGACCATCGCGCAGGCCTGCGCGACGTCCACCCGCAGCGCCCGCTCCACGTGCCGCCGGTCAGCCTTGGCGACCACCGTCACCACTGGAGCCCCCGATGCCAGCAACGCTTGCACCTGTGGGTCCCGCGTGGCGGTCAGCTCAGCGCGGCGGGTTGAGCCGAAAGCCACCAACGCGGCGTGGTTCAGTTCCAGCTCACCGGCGCTGGCCCGGGTGAAGAACTCGGTATCTTTGGGCAGCGCGCCGGGCCAGCCGCCCTCGATGAAGCCCACGCCCAGCGCGTCCAGCAGCCGGGCGACGGCGAGCTTGTCGGCCACCGAGTAGGAGATCCCCTCACACTGGGCACCGTCGCGCAGCGTGGTGTCGTAGAGGTGGAACTCGTCCCCAAGCGGGGTGCCGGCTGGGCTGGTGCGGGACATCGTCGAGGCTCCTAGGGGTGATACTGGGCGGCCATAGCCGTCGCACGGAGGTTGCCGCTGGTGAGGCAGAACGCCTGAACGCCGTGGTTTATGACCGCGTCACGTTCGGCCGGGCGGTAGCGGATGCGCTCGTCCTTCATGAGGACGACCCAGCCCTCCTGGCCAGCTCGGGTGAGTCAGTCTACGTCCTGGATGTCCTCGTCGGCAGGCACTCCGTACACCTCCGCAAGGGTGCGAAGCCGCAGTCCGGAGGCACGCAGTAGGTCCGGAACCTGACGGCGGCCCAGGCTGCGGTCAATGAACAACTCTGGCAGCCCATCGGGGTGGCCCGCTGCCATGTTCAGGCTGCGGGGCGGGTGGCGATGCGCACCGCGTCCTCGAGGTGCTCGCGGGGAACGCCGTACTCCTCGGCAACCACCTCGAGGGGTTCACCGGCACGGAACAGGGCCAGCCGTCCTCCAGTCGAGCCCCCCCATGCGCGAAGATCGGCTGCCCGAAACCACGGGTGGGGTCAACGAGCACGTCGGCGATCTCATATGCCGGAATATGTGATGAGTCGAGCGTATCCGTCAGCGCCGAAGTCGAGCCGGCTCAGGTATGCCTCAACGATCTCGTTGAATACGCGCTGGTCGTTGCGGACTACAACGAGTTCCCGCGCAGCGCGAGCCGCAGTGGGGTCCGCACCCGTCTCGGCGTAGTCGAACAGCACCTCAGCACCGTCAGGGTACAGGCGTTTGCTGGCCAATGCGTGCGCGAGCCCGAACTGCTCCTCCAAGCGCGCCAGGGCCGGGCGGATGGCTGCAGCGGGACCCCGCTGCGACGCATCGCGGTGAGGACCACTCCCTCCGCAAGGCCAATAAACGAAATGACCGGGCTGCGGGGCCCGGTGCTGGGAAGGGCCGTCAGGATCGGCTCCCCGATGACCTCGCGGCGACCAGAACCGCGTCACCGGTAGCCGTGGGTCCAGGTGCTCTGTGTGCTGGCAGGCACATCAAGGTAGCGGGCAGCCTCCGGGACTGTGTACAACGCAGCGTCGAAGCGATCCAGCCCGCCGACCTTGCCCTCGAACGTACTCATCACCGCCTCCTTCCCGACCGCAATATCGCGCCTGACCTCATCCTCTCGCACCGACGAGCGACCACTGCTCAACGACAGACCGTGTCGCCCGACTCCTTGAGTGCCGGGTTTCGATCAGCTCGTTGACACCCCTGAGGCCTTCACTTCCGACCGGCGTCCTCATGATCAGCGGGTGTCCCGACTGGGTGGGCTGACGGCGTCCCGCAGCCGGCTCGATACGGTGGGCCCTATGAGTGACATCGTCGATGACAAGAAGCACATCCGCGGCACGCTCGACCTGTCCAACGCCGTCTGGCAACGCGCGGCGGGCTCAGAAGAGATCGAGGGGCCGCACCTGGAGATCGCGTTCATCCAGGACGGCTACGTGGCCATGCGCAGCTCCGAGCACCCCGTGGACGACCAGACACTGCTCTTCACCCCAGCCGAGTGGGAAGCCTTCGTCCTCGGCGCCAAGGACGGCGAGTTCGACGTGATGTGACGGGCTCCTCCTTCGCGTCGTTGTCGGTGCCGCGCGATACCCTGCCCGGCATGACCAACCTGGAAGTCGCCCGGCTCGTGCACCGGGTCAACGAGCAGGACGAGACCGTTCGCGCGGTCGGCGACACCCTGCTCGACATCAGCGAAACGGTGGATCACCACACCGAGACACTGGCGGCGATTCAGAAAACGGTGGATCACCACACCGAGACGCTGGTGGTGATCCAGGAGACGCTGGCACAGCATGGCGCAACGCTGACAGAACACAGCGCAACGCTGGCGCAGCACACCGAAGTACTGGCGCACCACACCGAAGTACTGGCGCACCACACCGAAGTACTAGACCAGCACACCGAAACGCTGGCGCACCACACCGAACTGTTCACACAGCAGGGCGCAACGTTGGCAACGCACACCGAACTGCTCACCGAGATTCTTCGGCGGCTCAGCCCCAACGACGACCGGAACTCCAGGGACAACTGAGCAACCCAGATCTGCTGAGCGCAACCGTGCGCGGTGGGTTCGGCCCGCTCAGCAGTCGAGGTCGCTGGAGGCGATGCCACGCAGGAATGACGACCAGCGGGGCGACGGGACGGCGAGCACCGGGCCGTCGGGGTGCTTGGAGTCGCGGACCCCGATCGCGGGAGCACCCAACGCCACCTGGACGCAGTTAATCTGGCTGGAGCTGTCGCTGCTGGTGCGCCAGCCCAGCGCCGCGACCTCCACGCAGTTGGCCTCGCTGGTGCTGTAGCTGCTCTTGCGCCACGCCGGGTGGCGCAGCTGTTCGGTCATGGTGGTTGTCCTCGCCGTCGTCAGGCCAGCTCCCGGGCGACCTCGGCCAGCAGGGCCAGCGAGCCCTCGGGGCTGAGCGCGATGTGTTGCAGGTGCCGCAACGCGATCGTAGCCCTGTCGATGTCCTCGTCCTCGTCCAGAATGACGCTGCCCCGGCGGTTCTCCAGGTAGACGAGGGTCGGGTCGCGGTCGAACTCCAGGATGGCGAACGGCCCGCCCAACCCGGCGTGCGCGCCCGCGGCAGTGGGCACCACCTGCACGGTCACGTTGGACCGGGTGGCGGCGTCCTCTAGGTGCCGGACCTGGCGGCGCATCAGCCCGGGGTCACCGACCACCCGGCGCAGCACACCTTCCTCGATCAGCACCAGCAGCTGGGGCGGGCGCGGCCGGCCGAGCAGAGCCTGGCGGGTGGTGCGGGCGGCGACCCGGGTCTCCACCTCGTCCTCACTCAACGCCGGGTTCGCGGCCGCGATCAGTGCCCCGGCGTAGTCTGCGGTCTGCAGCAAACCGGGCACCACCAGCGGTTCGTAGTTGATGATTGCCGTCGCGGCGCGCTCGAAGTCGATGAGCTCCTGCCACAGCTCGGGCAGCCGGGAGCCCTGCACCTGCCACCACCCCGGCTCGCCGGCCCGGCGGACCAGCTCCAGCAGCTCCTCCCGCAGGGGCTTGGCGACCTGGTAGAAGCCGAGCAGCGCGGCCACCTCGTCGGCCTGCAGCCCGATCCGGTTGGTCTCGATCCGGCTGATCTTGCTGGCCGAGATGCCCAGCGCATCCCCCACCGTCTTGCAGCTGTGCCCGGACCGGGCCCGCAACCGGCGCAACTCGCCCGCCACCCGGCGAGACCGCACAGTCTTCCGACCTCGCGGCATCCGCCCACCCCTTCCCACAGCCACTGTGCTAGCACCCTAGACTCGACGCCGCACTGAACGCATCACCTATCACTCTTTCGCGGTATTGCTGTTGTTCTCGCAACAATGCCAGTATTCCGCTACCAAGTACCGAACCAGGCCGGGAGGGCCTCATGTTGCAGCCACAGTGGACTGTCGAGGCGGACGGTGACGCCGCGCCGCTCACCGTCACCATGGGAGTCGCGCACATCACCGTGGCCACCGAGAACGGCGATCAGATCACGCTGGTGCCGGAGCAGCTAGAGCCGTTGGTGCACCGCCTGGACTCCATCAACTACGACCTGGCCTTCCCCAACGGCTGAGCCCAGGTCAGTTGCGGGGGTGGGTCAGGCCAGGGTGCCGAGGAGGTGGTTCAGGGTGGTGGCTAGGCGGTGGGGGTCGGCCGAGGTGATGGTCAGTGACTTGTCGGTGCGGCGGGGAGTGATGGTGATCTGGTATCGGCCGTCGGGGTTATCGCACCAGCGCAGGACCGGCGAGCGGCGCACCCGGCCCGCAGCGTCCCGCAGGTTGGCGGCGATCTGCCCGGCCCGCGCGTGGGGCTGGTCCAGGATCGCCGACACCGCAGCGCGCTCGCGCTCAACGCTGGTCCGGACGGGCGACGCCGAGACCAACACCCCACCGGATCGCTCCGGGCTCGGCGCCAGCGCGATGGTCCCCCCGGGGCTGTGGCCCGGGGGGTGTTGCGGGAGCCGGGCCACCACCGCCGCAGCCAACCCCGCCGCAGGGATGATGTCCAGCACCGTCGCGCCAGGTCGGTCTGGGTGTTGCAGCGCGCAGACACCCACGCTGCCACTCCGGGCCGCAACCACCCGAACCGGCTGGTCAGCGGTCGCGTCGGCAAGCCACACCGAGTCCAGCCAGCTCGCCGGCCGGTGCAGCAGGCACAGCGCGGCCTCCAGGTCGGCCTCGACCCGGCCCGCGCGCACCAAGCCGAGCTGGCGCAGCTCCTCGCCCACCTCAGTCCGGATACGACCCCGCTCGACGTCGGTACGCCCGTGCGAGCGCACCTGGATCGGCGCGGGGTACCCCTCCAGCCGTAGCGTCTCGGTGAGCACGTCCCACTGCGCGGCGCTCAGGTGCCATCCCCTCGGCGGCATGGGTCAGTCGTCCTGCTCGGGCGGGTCCTCGCCGATCACCGCTGGGGCGACCTTGCGGCCGTCGGCGAACACGTCGTCTACCTCGATGAGATAGGAAGGCCGCCGGTGCTCAGAGTCCTCACCGCCCTGACCGCGACCGCCACCCATCGGCGCCATCATCCCGCCCAGGTCGGCGCGTCCAGCCGCCATACCGGTGGCGCCGCGACCCGATCCGGCACCCATCGGGCCCTCCTCAGCGACGGGCAGGGGGCCCGAAGGGCGGGGACCGAACTCAGTGTGGTGGCTCGCGCCGACCCACCCTGGGCCGCCTGGGTAGCCGCCAGTCCCGCCACCGCCGAGCCGGATGCCGCCGCTGGCCGCCCGAGCCCGCCGAGCGTCACCCCCGATCTGTCCCATGACCGGGATACCGGCCGCCGCCGCCACGGCCGCCTCG
>JBOHFY010000043.1:0-5441 GCA_050699895.1 Pseudonocardiaceae bacterium | reverse complement strand
GAGCTATAGCTCGTATCGCCACTCACGGGGCGTATAGCGCCTCGATGTCGGCGGCGAACTCTTTGGCTACCACCGCACGCTTGAGTTTGAGCGTGGGAGTGAGCTGGCCGCCCTCCTCAGTGAGGTCGGCCAGCAGGATCCGGAACTTGCGAATCGTCTCGGCCTTCGAGACGGTCTTGTTGGCGTCGTCCACCGCGCGCTGCACCTCGGCGCGCAGGTCCTTATCGTCGATCAGATCGGCGACGCGGTTGCCGGTGGGTTTGCCGTGCTCGGCGCTCCAGGCCGGTAGAGCCTCGGCGTCGAGGGTGATCAGGGCGGCGACAAAGGGCTGCTTGTCACCCACCACCATGCACTGGCTGATCAGTCGGTGGGCCCGGATCTGGTCCTCCAACGCGGCCGGGGAGACGTTCTTGCCAGCCGCCGTGACGATGATCTCCTTCTTTCGACCGGTGATCCGCAGGAAGCCGTCCTGATCCAGCTCCCCAAGGTCGCCAGTGTGGAACCACCCCTTGACGACGGCTTCCTCGGTGGCCTGCTCGTTGTGCCAGTACCGGCGCAGCACACCGGGGCTCTTGATCAGCACTTCACCGTCATCGGCAATCTTGATCGTCACACCGGGCAACGGCTGGCCCACGGTGCCGATCTTGACATGTTTCTCGGTGTTGACCGTGGCGGGAGCGCTGGTCTCGGTGAGCCCGTAGCCTTCCAGCACCGCCACCCCGACACCTCGGAAGAAATGCCCGAGCCGCTCGCCCAACGGGGCGCCACCGGAAACCGCCGCGAGACACCGACCGCCGAGCACGGCCCGGAGCTTGGAGTAGACCAGTCGGTCGAACAACGCGTGCTTGACCCGCAAGGTCAGCCCGGCCCCGCCGGCTTCGTGAGCACGGCTCCACTCGACGGCGGTGGCGACAGCGATGTCGAAGAGACGGCCCTTACCCCGCGCATGTGCCTTCTGCCTGGCCGAGTTGTACACCTTTTCGAATACCCGAGGCACCGCCAGTACGAACGTGGGCTGGAAATCGGCCAACTCGGCGACCAGGTTCGTCACGTCCGGGGTGTGCCCGAGGGTGATCCGCGCGTACACGCAGCTGCACTGGATGATTCGGGCAAACACGTGCGCCAGAGGCAGGAACAGCAGTACCGAGTTACCCGGTTGCATCAGGCCGGGGAACTCGCCCATGGCCGACCGGGTCACGGCGAGCAGATTGCGGTGGGTGAGGTCGCAGCCCTTGGGCCGTCCTGTGGTCCCTGACGTGTAGATCAGCGTCGCCTGGTCTCCGGCGCCCACCGCGGTCGTGCGCTCCCGCACGGTGCCATCGCTGATCCTGGCGCCCAGCGCGACGAGTTCGTCGATCGCCGCGGCCGGGCCGCTACCGCCGCTCGCCGGATCGATCCGCCAGACCAGAGTAGGCTCACCCAATTGATCAACTAATCCCTGGATCATGTTGTGGTGCGCGGAAGTTTCGACCACGACCGCCTTAGCGCCCGAATCCGACAGGATCCACTCCACTTGCTCCGGGGAGGACGTTTCATAAATCGGTACCGTCGATCCGCCGGCAGCCCAGATCGCGTAGTCCAACAGGGTCCACTCGTAGCGGGTCTTGGACAGCAGCGCGATCCGGTCCCCGCGCTCGATGCCCGCCGCGATCAGGCCCTTGGCCACAGCCGCCACCTGGTCGGCGAACTCCCTCGCTGTGACGTCCATCCAGCCGCCATTGACCCGGCGGCGGAAGCTGACGCTACCGGCGAAGCGCTCGGCGTTGGCCCACACCGCATCAGTAAGGTTCTCCTGGTCATCCACCGTGGTGGTGGCGGGAACCGTGAACTCCCGCACGGGTACCTCCGCAGCTCGGGGTTTCTCCAGTACTGCGTGGCAACGTATCGCGACCCGTATTTCGTCCGACAGCCCCGCCGCGCGCGGGTAGTCTGCGCGGCATGGCCGAGAAGTCAACCCAGTCCATCGTCATCAACGCCGACCCCAAGGCGATCATGGACGTGATCGCTGACTTTTCCGGCTACCCGCAGTGGGCGTTGGCGGTGAAGAAGGCTGAGGTGATCGCTCCCGGCGTCGGTGGTCGCGCGGAGCGGGTGCGGTTCTCGGTGGACGCTCGCCTGGTCAAGGACGAGTACGTGCTCGATTACGTCTGGTCTGTCGACCTCGCGATCCCCCTGATCGGGATGATCAGGCGCAAGGCCGAGCAGGTCATCATGGATACCGAGCTAAAGGAGCTCAAGCGTCGCGTGGAACTCTGAGTCCGTGAGGTGCGACGGTGCCGGGCCGGGCGGTATCGAACCTGCGCCTCCCGATCCACGTACGGAAGGCAGAGAAGGCGGTGCTGGGGCCGTTGTGCCCCTGATGCGCTGCTCCGTACGCTGGGTGGTAGCACGGCCCGTGAGGCAAGGGAAGGATCGGTTAGGCGGTGTTCTACTGGCTGCTTAAACACCTGCTGCTCGGCCCGTTGATGCGGCTGGCATGTCACCCGCGGGTCCAGGGCGCCGAGCACATCCCGGGGCGCGGTGGTGCCATTCTGGCCAGTAACCACCTTGCGGTCGCCGACTCGTTCTTTCTGCCGCTGATGGTTCGTCGCCGGGTCACTTTCCTGGCCAAGCGGGAGTACTTCACCACTCCTGGCCTGCGGGGATGGCTCACGCGGCAGTTCTTCAGCGCCGCCGGCCAGGTCCCCATCGACCGCGCCAGCGCATCGGCCGCGCAGGCCGCCTTGGACACGGGAACGCGGTTGCTGGCGCAGGGCAAGTTGCTCGGCATCTATCCGGAAGGCACGCGGTCTCCGGATGGCCGGTTGTACAAGGGCAAGACCGGCGTTGCCAGGATGGCGCTGGAGGCCGGTGTCCCGGTGATCCCGGTCGCGATGGTGGGTACCGACAAAGTCAGCCCCATGGGCACCAAGATGTGGCGGCCGCATCCGGTAGAGATACGTTTCGGTACCCCGCTGGACTTCTCGCGCTACGAGGGGCTGGACGGTGACCGGTTCGTCGAGCGCGCCATGGTTGACGAGATCATGTACGCCTTGATGGAGCTCTCCGGGCAAGAGTACGTCGACACGTACGCGACCTCACTCAAAGGACGCGAAGCCCCACCGCCGCGGCTGGCCCTCAAGACCTCTTGACCGACCAGTGAGTCGATGCCGTCTTGGGGCGATCGCTATCAGGTGAGTCCGAGTCTCCTGGTACGTTCCGTCACGATTGTTACTGGCTGAAACCAAATGGCAAGGGTCTTACCCGGGTGGGCGTGTGCGGCGGAATCGCACTCCCGTGGAGGGATGGTGGCGGTGGTCGTCGTGAACGCTCTGTTGTTGCGGTGGTGGCCTGCCGTGCTCGCGGTAGGTGCGTCGGCGGTGCCGGTCGCGGTTGCCGAGAACCCGACGGCGCGGCTCGCGGCCGGCTCCGTCGCGGGCCCGGTGGCGCCGCGTACGCTGACCGATCCGCTGGCTGGGCCGCTGGTCGCGCCGGTGTGGCTGTGCCGGCCCGGCCAGCCGGATAATCCGTGTGGCCAGGACATCACCGGGACGGCGACGGCGTTTGCGGTCCACTACCTGCGGTCTGGGCAGCGGGTAGTGCCAGACACCGTCTCCGCCGTCGATGGGACCCGCACTTCGTTCGTCCCACCGGACGCGCCTGGTGTCGACTGCTTCTCCGTGTACCCGACTGTGGATTGGCTGCCGAACCCCACGGTGCGCGTTGGCGGAAACCCGCCGCGGCCGACCGACACCGACATGGCGGTCGCGCTGGTGCAGGTGAGCCCGCTGTTATCCACATGCCGTCTGTTCGTGCCGCTCTACCGCCAGGCACCGCTGCCCGCGCTGGTCGCCGCCGCGTTCACCGGCATCGCCCCCGACTACCGCCTCGGCCAGTCCGACATCGACCAGGCGTGGCACACCTACTGGGCGCGGGACAACCGCGATCCCACCACCGGCCGGCGCCGCGGCGTTGTGCTGCTCGGGCACTCGCAGGGCAGCGCTGTGCTGGCGTCGCTGATCCGCCGCGAGATCGAGGTCGACGTCGAGCAGCGGTCACAGATCATCGCTGCGGTGCTGCTTGGAGGCAACATCCAGGTGCCCACCGACCGACCGGCCGGTGGTGGGGGCGATCCGGACGCCACCTTCCAGTACCTCCCGGCCTGCGAGCGCGGTTCGGCCAGCATGCCAGTGCCGACGAGGTGTGTCGTCGCGTACTCCAGCTTCCGCCAACCCGGCGGCGAGCCAGTGCCACCCGACGCGTTGTTCGGCCGTGCCACCGCGCCAGGACACCGGATCCTCTGCACAAACCCGGCAGCGCTGCTGACCGGACGACCACGGGGGGCGACGACCCCGGCGGACACGCGAGTGGCCACTACCCGGTTGGTCGGCGGAAACGCGGTGGTGCGTGGTGGACACCTCGCCGTGGTGCTGCTCGGCCGCAATCCGCCGGACCTGCCAGCCGGCTTTGCAGCCTATCCCGGCCTGATCACCACGCGGTGCGCGTCGGCCAGAGACGACGCCGGCACGGCCGACTGGCTGCAGGTCGACAGGCCCGATGAGGTGCTCGGCCGTCCCGAATCAGGCAGGCTGGGCCTGCACATCCTCGACTACAACGTCGCCCTCGGCAACATCACGACGCTGGTCGCGGAGCAGTCGGCGGCCTGGATCGCCGCCTACGGGAGCAAGGGCGGAGCATAATGGCGTCCACGCAGCTCGGAGAGGATGAAGGTCGGTTCAGGTGCGGTTCTTCTACGACTGCGAGTTCATTGAGGACGGCGTCACCATCGAGCTGATCTCCATCGGGGTGGTGGACGAGCAGGGTCGGGAGTACTACGCGGTATCCACCGAGTTCGACCCGGAGCGGGCCGGTGACTGGGTCCGGTCACAGGTGTTGCCCAAGCTGCCGCCGCCGGCCGACCAGGCATGGCGCAGCCGAGCGGCCATCCGCGACACGTTGCTGGAGTTTCTCACCGCGTCCGACAAGCGGGTGGAGCTGTGGGCCTGGTTCGCCGCCTACGACCACGTCGCGCTCGCCCAGTTGTGGGGCCCAATGCCAGCGTTGCCCCGGGCGCTACCTCGGTTTACCCGTGATCTGCGGCAGCGCTGGGAGGACGCCGGCAAGCCGGCACTGCCCCCGCCGCCCAGTGACGCCCACGACGCGGTGGCTGATGCCCGATACAATCTTGCCCGATGGCGGGTGATCGAGCAGCACCGTCTGGCGCAGCGACACCGTCCCCGTTGACCTGTCGCTTTGCCGTATCGATCCTCCTCGTGCCAGGCTCTCGCCCGTCAATCCAATATGGAGCGGAAAGGCGAATCGACATGCGCATCGGTGTGCTCACCGGGGGCGGTGACTGTCCAGGGCTCAATGCGGTGATCCGGGCGGTGGTCCGCAAGGGCATTGAGGTCTACGGGCACGAGATCATCGGATTCCGGGACGGCTGGCGGGGTCCGATGCAA
>JBOHFY010000042.1:0-6548 GCA_050699895.1 Pseudonocardiaceae bacterium | reverse complement strand
CAGTGGGGGTACCGGGTCAGCGCGAGCATGCGGAGGTCGGCCACGGCGAGATCGGCGCGGCGATTGTCGAGTCCGCCAAGACGTAACTGCCGACGCAACACCGACAGGACTTCAAAATCTACTAGCGAGGGGGCGTGCAGACCGGGATCGGCCAGCAACCGGCCGCGGGCCAGATCCCCGTCGACGCCATCGTCGGCCAAGGCGTTCACCAGGACGGACGCATCAACCACGATCATCCGGCGGCACGCTCAGCTCGCAACATCTCGGCCGCCTCAGCCAACCCGACGCGCCCACCGGCCCGCCCGCCGGCCCGTCGCTCATCTTGGCTCGTGAGATCGAGCCACAGGTCGATCGCGTGGTCGAGGAACTGGCCGCGCGCGATGTGCCAGTGTTCCGCACCGATCTGGCAGCGTTCCCGCGGACGCTGACGCTGGACGCGCGGCTGGAACCGGCCGGCTGGACCGGCACGCTCGCCACTGAACGCCGCTGCGTGCGGCTGCGCGATATCCGCTCGGTCTGGTACCGGCACCCCTCGCACTCCGCGTTGCCTGAGGGCATGTCCCGCCCGGAACGCCGACATGCGGCCGCCGAGGCTCGCGTCGGGGTGGCCGGGGTGCTGTGCAGCCTGGATGCGCTGTGGGTGAACTACCCGTCGCGGGAAGCCGACGCGCTCAAGCCCCGGCAGCTCGACGTCGCCCGTAGATGTGGGCTCCGGGTTCCGGAGTCGCTGGTCACGAACACCGCGATCGGGGTGCGGGACTTCGCCGCTACGGTCGGCGGGCCGCTCGCGGGCAAGAATCTGTCCGCAGCGTCGCTGGTCGAGTCCGGTCACCTGCAGACGGCTTACACCCGAAGGCTGGGCCCGGCCGACCTGACCGACCTGGCCGGTGTGGAGACCACCGCGCACCTGTTCCAGGAGTTCATCGACGACAAAGCGTTCGAGGTCCGGGCGACCGTAGTCGGCGAGCGGGTGTTCGCGGCCGCGATCCACGCCAGCTCCGACGCCGCGCGAATCGATTTCCGCGCCGACTACCCCAGCCTCACCTACTCGGCCATTGAGCCACCCGCGTCGATCCGCAACGGAATGCTGGCGTTCATGCGCACGTTCGATCTATCCTTCGGTGCCTTTGACTTCGCCGTCACCACCGACGGAGAGTGGATCATGTTCGAGTGCAACCCGTTCGGTCAGTACGGCTGGCTCGAAGATGCCCTCAACCTGCCCATCACCTCGGCGCTGGCCGACCTCCTCGAGTCGGGAGCCCGCCCGTGAACTACCCCACCGACCTGAGCCCGGCCGAACAGCTACGCGCCCGCGCCCGGCTCGCTGAGCTCGCCGAGCAGTTCACCACCAAGGAGATCCTGCGGACACCGGCCTGGCGGAGGGCCTTCGAGCGGACCTGGCGCCACCCGTACGTACCGGCCTACTACCCCGACAAAGACACCCCACCCGTGCTGTGTATCGACGGACCCCGCCGCAGCGAGTGGCTCGACGCCATTTACAGCGACACCACGCTAATCACCAAGCTCATGCCGGTCCCGCTGTCCCGGGCGTTGCGCCCCGCCATCGAGATGACCTACACCAGCTCCTCCACCCTGCCCTCGCTAGTGCTCGACATGCTGGAGCAGCTCGACGCCGCCGACGGGCACCGCGTGCTGGAGATCGGCACCGGTACCGGCTACAACGCCGCCCTACTCTGCGAGCGACTGGGCAGCGCCCAGGTCACCAGCGTGGACATCGACCCCGAACTCATCGACCTCGCCCGCGAACGACTCGCCGCCAACGGCCACACCCCCACCCTGGCCGCCGTCGACGGCCACACCGGCTACCCACCCGGCGCCCCGTATGACCGGATCATCGCCACCTGCGCCGTACCCACCATCCCCGCTGCCTGGCTCGACCAGGCCGCACCCGGCGCGGTGATCCTCACCGACGTGCACGGGCCACTCGGCGGCACCCTGGCGCGGCTCACCGTCGACGACCACGGCACCGCCACGGGCCGGTTCGTCCCGCACTGGGCCGGATTCATGACCATGCGCCACAACGTCGAACCCTCGCACCCCCGGTGGCCCCTGCTCGCCTTGTCCGCCACCCAGTCCTGGACCAGCATCGACCCCCTCACCCTCAACACGCACGGCCTGTTCGGGTTCATCGTCCAGTGGCAGCTGCCCGAGGTCACCCACGGCCGCATGACCGACGCCGACGGCCAGCTTGCGGTCTTCCTCCTCGCCCGCGACGGCTCCCGCGCGGAAGTCGCCACCACCGCGACCGCGCGCGGATACCCCGTACGCCAGTACGGCCCCCAACGACTCTGGGACCGCGTCGAAGAAGCCGCCACCTTCTGGAACGACCAGGGCCGACCCTCCTACGAACGCTTCGGCCTCACCGCCACACCCCAGAACCAGCACGTCTGGTACGACCAACCCAACGGACCGCACCACTGGCCACTACCCCTGGGTTCACCCGCTGAGCAATGATGTGCGAACTTGTCTGTTCTGTACCACCCCGGGTCTGATGGAGGCTCTGTCCTCATGGGACTCGTTCTTCGTTACCCGCCGACGCCGTCCGACCTTGCAGATCAGCGGCAGGGGCCAGGCCGAAAGGCATTCGACAACGCAGGGAAGGACACGCACACCGTGGACGCCAAGCTCATCAATTACCAGCGACCGACACTCAAGGACAACCAGCCGAAGGCCGTGAAGATGCTCGCTCGTACCGACCGGGCATTCCTCGCGGTGCAGGTGGTGCGCGAGGGTGGAGAGAACAACCTCCACTCCCACGCGCACGTGGACGGGTTCTGGTTCGTCCTGTCCGGACGGGCGCGGTTCTACACAACCGACGACGAACTGCTGGGGGAGTGTGGTCCCCTCGAGGGAGTGCTCGTCCCGAGGGAGTTCCCGTACTGGTTCGAGAGCTGCGGCGCGGACGAACTCGAGATCCTGCAGTTCGAGGCGTCCGACATCGCCCTGGGGGAGCCGAACGCCGACCGGGTCGACCACATGCCGCAGAAGGCGTGGATGGATTTTGGCAACAAGACTCGCTCGTCTTAGCCTGGATCCACTGGCTAACTTTGAGTGATCATTTTTGTGCTGTGTTCGGTTTTGTGGATCATGTTGTGTAGTTGTGGGCATGTGAGTACCGCAACGGAGGTGGAGATCACTAAAGTCCACCCCGGGAGGGAACCTGCCACTCCCGTGAATGATCAAGTCTAGAGGGGGGCTGGAGTCCACAAGCCGCAGTCAGGCTCGGCCTGGTTCCGCAGCGCGTGAAGTTCGTCCATTGGCCCAGCTGTTCCCCACCGGTCGGCGTCTCGTAGCTGCCAGACGCGAGGCCGCCATGCGGCCTCGTCGTGGATCTGCTCGAGATCGCTAGTGTATTCGATGACGTTGTGATTGGGATCGCTGAAGTAGGAGAAAACATTATCACCGGCGCCGTGCCGGCCAGGACCCCACAGCGGCCTGTACCCCGCCTGAATCAGCCTGCCAGTGCCGCGCATGCACTCGTCCAGACCACGCAGCTCAAAGGCGATGTGATTGAGCGCGGTCTTGCCCCGCTGGGCAAAGGCGATACTGTGGTGGTCGCTGTTGCAACGCAGAAAGCACATCTGGTCATCCAGCCAGTCCGACAAGCGGAAGCCCAAGAACTGCTCGTAAAAGATCTTGATGCGCCGAATGTCCGTGCTGTCGAGCACCACGTGGGAGAGCTTGCGCGGGATCGGCTCCCGGGGTTCCAAGGGCCGGTGTGCCCGCTCCGCGACTGCGGCGGAGACCTCCAGCAGGCGCCCTTCTGGGTCGAAGAAGCGCAGGCCGTAACCGCCGCCGGGGGTCTGCAGAGTGTCCGGCTCACGGTCCAGCACGACGCCGGAGGCCACCAGACTCTCAGCGAGCCTGTCGACCGCGACGGTATCGGCAGCGGCCAGGGCGATCAGGTCCACTCGTTTTTCGTCCCTGGTGCGTCGCAGGCGCAGGATGTAGTTCTCCGGCCATACATCCGTGCCGAGGAAGACCACGTCACCGTCGTCGGCGACGCGGCGCAGGCCGCAGATTCCTTCGTAGAAAGCGACGGCTTGCTCGAAACTCGGAACGGCCACAGCGATGTGGCGCAAGTGGGTGATCGGCTTGTGGTGCATGGTCACCTCGCGGGTCGCGTTGTGTCGCCAGCCACGGCAGCGGCGAGTGGAATGCGGTTGAGTAGCTGCGTCGCTTCGCTGAGTTGGTCTGCGGCGCCGAGAACGTAACGGTCCGGACGGATGATGACCATGTCCCGGTCATATCGCTCGAGCAGCGCGGCGGCGTGTGCGGTGGCGTCGGTCAGGACAGCCACGTAGCGGGTGTCCCCGAGCAGCTGCGCATGGGTACGGTGCAGCGCGGCGATCAGACCGGTGCGGGCCACGACGGCGAAGCGCAGGCCCACGACGTCATCGAGGCGGGCGCCGGAGTCGTCACGGGGTTGGATGCTGAGGGTGCCTGCCGGTGCCGGAGCGGTGCCGTGCAGCCCAGGTCCCAGCGGTGGGCGGATGGACCGCAGGTCGCGGTCTCCGGCGAGCAGCTCGGAATCCCGCTGCGCCGCCTGAATGTGATCGGTCGTTTGCAGGATCCGTGCCAGCCGGGTCGCCTCCTCGATCCAGGCGCGGGCGTGGGGTGCCCGCTCGCTTTCATAGGTGTCCAGCAGACCTGGCGGTGCCTGCCGCGCGCAGACCAAAGCCAATTTCCAAGCCAGGTTGGCCACGTCACGGATGCCTGAGCACAGCCCTTGGCCGAGCAGCGGGGGCTGCAGATGCGCCGCGTCGCCAGCGAGGATCAGTCGCCCGCACCGCCACCGGTTGGTGAGCGTAGAACGGACCCGGTACAGCGCTGCGCGTTGGATGTCGGCGTCACCAGGCCGCAGGAAGCGCGTGAGCAGGCACGCCACCTGCTTCGCGTCGGTGATGGTCCGCAGATCGTCCTCGGGCATGACCATCAGTTCCCAGCGTCGCCGCGGGCCTGGAAGGCGAATGTACATGTGCGGCCGAGAGGGCCAGCAGTATTGCACCGAGCGGTCAGGCAGCTTCACGTCTCGATGCAACACGGCGTCAACCACCAACCACTGCCGGTCCGGTGCCAGTACCTGGTAACGGGCCCCGGCGCACTCTCGCACCAATGACGACGCGCCGTCGCAACCGACCACCCAGCGGGCTAGAACCCGCTGGCGGATCCCTCGGCCGAGGTCGACAACGCTCAGTTGGACGCCGTCAGCGACGGGCCTGACCGCGGTAACTCTGTGCCCACGGCGCAGCTCGACACCACCGCTGGCGGCAAGTCGGTTGCCCAACAGGCGTTCCAGCGACGGTTGATGAAAATAGTAACGGTGTATCCACCCTTGATCAGTCACCCTGCCAGGAACGGTGTTCCAGTCCAACAAAATCGTCCCCGACTCGTTTTCAAAGGTCATCCCGGAACTAGGATGACACAGGGCGGCGACATACTCCCCCAGGCCGACCGCCTGAAAGGTCCGCATGGTCTCGTCGTCAAAACCGACAGCCCGCGGCTGTGGGAAGATCTCCGTTTCCTGCTCGAAGGCGATCGCGCTCACCCCGTATCGATCCAGCAAAGCGAGCAGAACAGCAGCCACCGGGCCGCCCCCGACAATAGCGACCTCACAATCGACCCCGGATGTTGCGCCGACCACGGAACCTTCAGCAGCGTGCCCCACACGCACCCCCCAAGGCAGGCATGTAGGTAGGGCGCCTGCGGACCCAGACGCTTCTCTCGCCGATCACGGGCGAGCGACTCAAGACGCGACCAACCAACCGGACCTCCCGACACAACCACAACACGTGATCAACGTACGTTGCTGACGCCGCCCATTGTTGACTCCGCCGAAAGGATGGCTACCGCATTACCCTCGAACGTGGGCATGTCGCCGCTGCACGGTCGGCCAGAGAGCGGGACTAATGGGGGGCGACCAAGGTACGGGTAAAACCGGCGAGGGGATGATCTTCGGTCCGGCCGGGATACGGCGGGGCCCTGCCGTCTGGTGTGTAGTGGCTGGTCAGCGGGGGAGGGTGAGGCCAGCGGAGCGCCAGGGGGTGGCCAGTAGCTCGGTGGTGTGGGGTCACAGGCGCCCGGCGACGGCTTGGGTGGGGGCGGCGGCCCAGAGGGCGTCGGCCAGGTGGGGATCGGTGGGGGATTCACTGGCGGCGTCTTCGGCGGCGGGGACGGCTTCCCAGAACAGGCGCGGTCCGGCCCGACCACCGTGGGCAGCCGCTCCAGACCAGCACGCTCCCCCACCGTCAGCCGCCCGTCGATGGTGTCAAACAACCGCTGGTTGACCTCGGTGCGGATCCGCGAGGTCATCTTGTCCAACGTAGAGAACGCCGGCGGCTCCAGGGACGCCTCGACCAGCTTCTCCACCGCGACGTTGATCAAATCCGGGAGGTTGTTCTTCCGCCCGGCCTCGCCACGGATCGCGGCCTCAGCGACCCGCCGCGCCAGCCTCCGATCGTTGATCACACCCACCCGCTCACGGACCAGCGCCTTGTGGTTGCGTTCGATCCAGCCGCTACCCCAGG
>JBOHFY010000041.1:0-5194 GCA_050699895.1 Pseudonocardiaceae bacterium | reverse complement strand
GACGAGCTGCGGCTTGGCGATCACGTGGTCGGCGCGCAGCGGGCGCACCGCGGTGCCGACCGCGAAGAACTCCGTGGTGTGCCCACCCCACCGATGCCCGAGCGAGAGCAACTGCACCCCCACGATGCCCGCGGCGGCCAGGTGCTCGGCTTCGGTCTGCATCCGGCTCATCGCCAGCTCCCGGGCGTCATAGAGCGCCTCGGTGAACTGCGGCAGCTCGACATTCTGCCCGATGTTGCTCATCGCCTGCCAGAACCGCTGGTGGGCGATGTGGTACACGCAGGAGCCCATCACCATGCCCAGGGGGGCGTAGCCGGCCTGGATCAGCGTCCAGAAGTCCTGGCCAGACAGGTCGGAGGTGAACGGCTGGTCCTGGTTGTTGCGCCAGGGCTGCCCGTCGGGTGCCTGGGGCTCATCCGCCGCCACCGCGGTGCCGACCGCAATGAACTCGGCGAGGTCCGCGCCGAACTCCTTGAACTCGATCTCCAGCCGTACCCCGACGATGCCGTCGGCACCCAACTGGTTCGCCTCGGCCTGCATCCGCGTCATGGCCAGCTCACGGGCGTGGTACATCGCCTGGGACAGGACGGTCATTTCCTGGTTGCTGCTCCACCGACCCATCTGGAACCCGACGTGGTAGATGCTGGTACCCAGCACCAGCCCGAGGGGACGGAAGCCGGCCTCCCGCACCAGCAGGAACTCGTTCACCGACAGATCTGAGGTGAACAGGCTGGTGGCTTGGCCCGGCCGCATCTCGGCGAGCCGACGCATCGCGTCCTCGGGGACGCCCAAGGCGGTGGGGTCGGCGGTCATCACTACTCCTAACTATTTCTCGGTTTCCCGGCGGCTATCGCAGCGGCAGGATGGTCAACGATCGGGTCGGAGCGCGTGACCCCTGGTGAAAGCTCACGAGCGCGGTGCCGAACACGCTTGCTTCGGCGACATGGTCACGGTGGTTCTCCCCCGGCTCGATCTCCCCGATCGACAGGCCCATCGAGGAGACGATCGCCCCCTGCGCCCCGGCCGAGCGGGCCTGCTGGCCGAAGCGGTAGCGGGCATCGGCGCGCACGTGGGTGACCAGCTCGGTGTAACCAGACACCTCCGTGTTACCCGCACCCCACGAGGCCTGCCGCCGCGTCGCCCAGTCGTCATGGCGCACCGCCATGGAGATCCCGTAGACGAGGGCGCAGGGCACCCAGCCGGCCTGCACCAGCTTGGCCACGTCCTGGCCGGCCAGATCGGTGGTGAACACGCGGCCTGGACGGTGCCGGGACCGGGCCCGGACCGCGGTACCCAGCGCGACGAACTCACGGTTGCCGGCGCCGGTATGTGACCCAAGCTGTGACCCAAGATGCGACATGGACAGCCGCACTCCCACGACGCCATCGGCGTCCATCGCGGCGGCCTCCTTGGTCATCCGCTCCAGCGCCGTGCCGTAACCCTGGTACAGGGCGTCGACGTAAGGCCCGAATCCGACGAACCGGACCGAACCCGACGACGTGACAGTCCCCCCGGCGATCCCGAAACCACCGAGACCGCCGAAGTAGCCGCAGCCCCCGAAACCGCTCCACCCGATGTGCTCGACGATGCAGCCCATCACCTCGCCGACCGGGTCGAAACCGACCGACTGCACTCCGAGCGCCCCAGGCACCGTCAGCAGCGAGGTCCGCAGACCCGTGCGGGCGAAGCGCCGCATCCTCTCGGCGGCCACCGGCGGCAGTCCGCGACCGTCCCACACGGTCACCAGCGCTCTCCTTTACCCGTCCCCCGGCTGGTGAGCCTACCACTGGTTTTTGTGCGCGCCTCGAACAAGAATACGGCTCACAATCCAGCACAGGCATAGTGAGGACCATGCCTGTACTTGCTCGAAACACCTTCGGATGCGTCAGCCTGGTGCGTCGATCTGGGCAATGGGGGTTCGACGCGGTGTTCCGCTGGGAGGAATCCGCCTCACCGACGTGTCGCGCTCTACCCCGCATGGCCTACGCTGCCTGGTGCAATCGAGCGAGCTCACGATGCATCGGAGACGGATATGGCGGGGAACCAGCCAGCGCAGTACCAGGTCCCGACCGGGGTGGGGTTGACCGCGGTAGGCGTGGCGGCGGTTCGCGCCGGGGAAGGCCGTCACGGCGACCCGCTGTTCGACGACCCGTTCGCCGCGGACTTCGTGACCGCCGTCGGGGGCACGCTGTCTTTCTTCGACGGCCGTCGCCCACCCGCCGCGCGGGACGACGGTGACTTGTGGTCCTGGTTTCTCACTTATCTGCCGATCCGTACCCGCTTCTTCGACGACTACTTCCGCCAGGCGTGCGCGGAAGGCTGCCGCCAAGCGGTGATCCTGGCGGCCGGGCTGGACACCCGAGCGTTCCGGCTGGCCTGGCCCTCGGGGGTGCGCCTGTTCGAGCTGGACACCCCCGAGGTGCTGGTGTTCAAAGATCAAGTGCTAGCCAGGCGAGCCGCCACACCGGCCTGCCGGCGGGTGATCATCAATGCCGATCTGCGCCAGGACTGGCCCGCCGCCGCGGTGCGGGCTGGCTTTCACCCCGGTGAGCCCACCGCCTGGCTCGCGGAAGGACTGCTTCTCTACTTAACCCCGGACGAATGTGACCAGCTGTTCGAAAGAATCGGGCAGCTGTCCGCGCCGGGGAGCCGGCTGGCCGTCGAGTACCTCAGCGGGGATCTGCGCCAGGGCATGGTCGATACTCTCAATGAATCACCCGACGACGCCTTGCTCAAGACCATATGGCAATCCGGTGAACAGGAGCATCCGGCACGCTGGCTTAGCCGCAATGGATGGCGGGTGCATGACTATGGCGTCAGCGAGCGCGCCCAGTCCTACGGCCGGCCACTGCCAGATTTCACCGGGCCAGTGGCGCAGGCGGCATTGGTGGCCGGCGGCGGGCTGATCATCGCGCGACGACCATAGCGACCACGAGTCGCTAGCCGCCGAAGCTCCGCGCTCACGGTGCTCGTGTCGAACCATTGTTGTTGCGTGCCTGGCGACTTTCGTAGAGTTCCCAGGCACGCCGCCGCGCCTCGTTGGCGCGGCGCTGCGCATCCTCGCGCACCAGCTGCTCCTGTTGCGGCGTGGCGTGACCCTCAGCGACCGCTACCTCGGCGGCCACCCAGCGGTCAGTCTCCGCATCGCGGTGGTGCTCCCCGGCCCGGGAACTCGGGGCGTCGCGGTGCCGACGCTGGTAGTAGGGATTGTCCACCGGCAAGCCGCCGCTGAACCGGCCGTAGGCACCAAGGAACAGCAGGAGCATCCCGGCGATAAAGCTGAAGATAACATTCGGCAGCCGGAACGCCAGCAGGTTGAACTTGGTGTCCAGCACGGTGAGGTTGAGCAAACCGGAGAGCAGGAAGAGCAGGCCTACCCCTACCGTGATCGTGGAGGAGATCCGGCCACCGCGCAACGCGGCGCCGATGAGCACCCCGCCGACGATCAGCGAGATCGTCGACAGCAAGCCATTCGAGGACAGCCCGAGCACGACTGTGCCCGGGACAGCGAGGAACGTCAGCCGATCGACGAACCCGAGAATCCCGAACACGCACAGCCCAGCCCCTAGCACCGCTGCTCCGATACGGTGCACCAGGTCCAGTCGACTCCCAGCCGGGGAGCGTAGCACCTAACCTACGGTACTCCGCAGCTATGACATTCGTGTCCTGTCCCGTCTTCTGTCCGGGACCCCACAGTTCGCTGGACTACGCGCGGAACGTTCGCGGCTTCGCGCGGGTAGGCTCGCGGCTCCTGGACAACCGCGGGCGCAGGGAGTGGTGTGGCTAGTGGAGATGGACGCTCGGGTCCCGGCGGGTATTCCCCCGGTCACCGCCAGCGTGGCACATCCCGCCCCGGGCGGGATGTGCCACGTGGTGGTCGGGATGGCTGGGGGTCTGGGCGACGCCCAGCTCGCCACGGCGCTCGCCGGTGGGGGTTGATCGCGCGCTGGGCGGTGGCGGTGGTGTCGTTGCTGGTGTTGACCGTCACGGGGTATGGCTGGAGCCAATACCAGGATCTCTTGGACGGGATCGGCAGGTCGGCTGCCCTGCGCGGCGATGCCCCCAAGTCGGCCAGCGGTGACACCAACATTCTGATCATGGGATTGGACAGTCGCCTGGATGAGAACGGTGACCCGCTATCACCGGAGATGTACCGGGCGTTGCATGCTGGTGACCAGCAGGTCGGCGGGTACAACGCCAACGTGTTGATGCTCATTCACCTCCCGGGTGACGGCTCCAGAGCCACCGGCATCTCCATTCCCCGCGACGACTACGTCGAGCTCCCCGGCGCCCCGGACGGCATCGCGAAAGGGAAGATCAAGCAGGCCTATGGGTTCGCCTTCGATCAGGAACACAAAAGGCTGGTGGCCACGGGCGTGACCGACCAGGCCAGCCTGGAACAGCAAAGCCGCGACGCCGGTCGCCGGGAAGAGGTCGATACGGTCGCCCAGTTACTGGGGGACGTGCCGATCGACCACTTCGTGGAAGTGACCATGGTGGCCTTTTACCAGATCGCCCAGGTGGTGGCGCCGATCACGGTGTGCCTGAAGGAGGACACCCGCGACAGCTACTCCGGCGCGAATTTCCACCGGGGCTACCAGCAGATCGACGCCGTCCAGGCGGTGGCGTTCGTCCGCCAGCGCCGGGACAATGTGCACCCGCAGCTGAACTTCACCGATCTGGACCGCGGCCGCCGCCAGCAGGCCTTCATCTCCTCGCTGATCTACCAACTCAAGCAGGCCGGGACGTTTCTCAACCCAGTGCGGCTGCGCGAGTTGGTCACGGTGGCCAAGCAGAACATCGCCGCCGACACCGGCCTGGAGCTGCTGTCCTTCGCTCAGCAGGCCTCCACCCTGACCGGTGGGAACATCACCTTCACGACCCTGCCGATCGTCCGCTTCGGCACAAGCCCCGCCGGCGAGGACGTCAACATCGTCGACGTGCCCGAGATCCAGGCCCTCGTGCGCAACCTGATCGGTCCGCACGCCTCCCCGCCACCTTCGCCTACCTCGCTTGTCCCCGTCCCCCGGCCCGCGGAGTCGGGCACTGTGGACGTGGTCAACGCCACCAACCGCTACGGGGGGGCCGCCGCTCTGGAACACGCCCTGAGCTCCACCGGCTTCACACCGGGTGCCACCAGTAACGGCCGCCGCCACCTGAATTCCACGAGGATATTCTCCCCGGATCCCGGCTC
>JBOHFY010000040.1:0-3843 GCA_050699895.1 Pseudonocardiaceae bacterium | reverse complement strand
TGGAATACGTCGGGCCCGACCTGGGACGTCTCGGTCGGGCCCGACGGTTTTCCCGCTTCGGGCTGCTGGCCAGGCGCGTACCGCGGTCACGGAGTCGCGTTTACAATCATCGGCGTGGACCGCGGCGGCACCGGACTGCATCCTGGCGAGTCGACGCCGTGGGCGACCGGCCTCACCGTCAGCGTGGTGGCAGCGGCGATCATGGTGATCGCGTTGCTCAGCCTGTCCCAGGGGCTGGCACCGAACGGCACCGGCGTCGTCGTGCTGACGAACCTGCTGGTGGCCGCTGGGCTGGCGCCGTCACTGTGGCTAGGTCGGGCAACCCCGATCTGGCGGTGGGTGGCCTACGGCACCGTGGCGGGCATCGTTGCCACCTGGATCGCCCTGCTGCTGTCACTGCTGGGTTAGGCCAGTGCGCCGCGCCAGGCGGTGTACAGGTCGGCGAAGGCTCCCCGTGCGGTGATCAGTCGCGCGGGTGAGTCGTCCTCGATCACGAGGCCGTCGGCGAGCACCAGTACCCGGTCGGCGACCAGCACGGTGGACAGCCGGTGCGCGATGACCAGCGCGGTGCGCCCGGCGAGCACGGTCGCCAGCGCGGCCTGCGCGGCCCGCTCGGAGGGGATGTCCAGCGAAGAGGTGGCTTCATCAAGCACCAGCACCGCGGGATCGGCGAGCAGCGCTCGGGCGAGGGACACCAGCTGCCGCTGCCCGGCGGACAGCCGCGTACCGCGTTTGCGCACGTCGGTGTCGTAGCCCTCGGGCAGGGCGGTGATGAACTCGTCGGCCCCCACCGCCCGGGCGGCCGCCACCACGTCCGCTCGGGAAGCCCGGTCCGACTCACCGGCGCTGCCCAGCGCGATGTTGTCGGCCACTGATCCGGAGAACAGGAACGACTCTTGGGTCACCATCACCACCGCCCGACGCAGGTCGGCGTCGGCCACCGAGCGCAGGTCAACCCCGTCCAGCCGGATGGCGCCCGCCACCGGGTCGTAGAACCGCGCCAGCAGCTTGGCCACTGTCGACTTGCCCGCCCCGGTCGTGCCGACCAGGGCGACGGTCTGGCCGGCGGGCACCACCAGGTCCAGCGGTGGCAGCACCTCCGGGCCGCCATAGGAGAAACGCACCCGATCGAAGACCACCTCGCCGCGCACCGGGACGGGCAGCGCCACCGGCTGGAGGGGGTCCTCGACGCCTGCGTGCTCGTCGAGCACCCCGGAGATCTTCTCCAGCGCCGCGACCGCCGAGGAGTAGGAGTTGGCGAACATGGCCAGCTCGTCGAGCGGGTCGTAGAGCCGGCGCAGGTAGAGCACGAACGCCGTGAGCACGCCCAGCGTCAGGCTGCCCTGGAGCACCCGTAACCCACCGAGCAGCAATATCACCGCCACCGATACGGTCCCGACCAGCCGCACGGCCGCGGTGAACCGGGCGATCAGCCGGAATGCCTCGGTGTCGGCGTCGGCGAAGGCGCCGCCCAGCCCGTCCATGATCGAGGAGTTGCGCCGTTCCCGGCGGAACGCCTGCACCGCGCGAATTCCGTTCATGGTCTCGACGAACTGCACGATCACCCGGGCGATCCGGGTTCGGGTGGCGCGGTAGGTGTGCTGTGCGCGTCGCTGGTACCAGCGGGTGAGGAGACCACACGGGATGAAGCCGGCCAGCGCCACCAGGCCCAGTGGGGCGTCCAGCACCAGCAGCACCGCGCCGATCCCGGCGATCGACAGCAGCGAGACGCAGAACTCGTCCAGCCCCTCGTCCAGTAGCTCCTGCAGGGCGTCCAGGTCGCTGGTCAGCCGGGAGATCACCTGTCCCGCCGTGTAGCGCTCGTGGAAGGCCAGCGACAGGCGCTGGACGTGCGCGAACACCCGCTCCCGCAGATCGATCAGCACGTCGGCGCCGATCCGCCCGGACAGGCGCAGGAACGCGCCGACGGTCAGCGCATTGGCTGATCCGGCTACCACGTAGCCGGCGATGTACCAGGCCAGCGGGCCAGGCCGGCCAGCCAGCGCGGCCGGGATGCCGCGGTCGATCGCCGCGGCGATCAGCAACGGGCCAGCTAGCATCGTGACCTGCGCGGCGACGAGCAGCCCCAGTACGGCGCTCACCCGGCGCAGGTGCGGGCGCAGCAGCGAGCCGAGCAACCGGCGGGACCGGGCGGCCAGCCGCGACCCGGTGGCGGTGTCGATCGTGTCGAGATCCTCGGCGGCGACGCCTCGCCACGCTTGCGTCATGGGGCTGGCGCCGTCATCGGGCCAGCGTGGCGGCGTCCAGGGTGGACAGCAGCTGGCGGTATCCGGGCACCTCGGCGAGCAGCTCGGCGTGGGTGCCCACGGCGGCGATCCGGCCGTCGGCGAGCAGCGCCACCCGGTCGGCGAGCCGTACCGTCGAGGGCCGGTGGGCCACCACCAGTGCCGTCACGCCGCGCAGCACCCGGCGCAGGGCCGCCTCGACCTCGGCCTCGGTGTGCACGTCCAGCGCGGACAGCGGGTCATCGAGCACGAGCACCGCCGGATCGCCGAGCACCGCGCGGGCCAGCGCTAGCCGTTGCCGTTGCCCCCCGGACAGCGTCAGGCCCTGCTCGCCGATCCGGGTGTCCAGGCCCCAGGGCAGCGCGTCGACGAACTCCTCGGCACGGGCCACCCGCAGCGCGCGGCGCACCTCGTCGTCGCCCGCCTCTGGTGTTCCTAGCGCCACGTTCTCCCGGACCGACGCCGAGAACAGCACCGGGTCCTCGAAAGCGCTCGCCACGATCGTGCGCAGCTCGGCCAGCGCCAGCTCCCGCACGTCGACCCCGTCGAGCAGGACCCGGCCGCCGGTGACGTCGGCCAGCCGAGGGATCAGCGCGGTCAGGGTGGTCTTGCCGCTGCCGGTGGCCCCCACCAGCGCCACCGTCTCGCCCGGCCGGACATCAAGGTCCACGCCGCGCAGTACCTCGGTGGTGGCCCCGGGATACTGAAAGCGCACCCCTTCCAGCCGCAGCGCCCCGCGCACCGGCTGAGCCGGCGCCCGGGGCGCTAACGGGTCGGCCACCGTGGTGACGGCGTCGCGTACTTCCCAGTACCGGGTGCTCGCCGCGGCGGCGTTGCCGGTGTCGGCCAGCAGCCAGCCCAGCGAGTCCAGCGGCCAGCGCAGGTAGGTGAGAATCGTGACCGCCCCGACGACGGTGCCCAGTGACAGTGATCCGGTAGCCACCGCGTACCCGCCGATGGCCAGTGTCGCGGCCAGCGTGAGCTCCGGCAGTGCGATGATCAACATCCACATCGTGGCGAGCAGCCGTACCTTGCTCAGCTCGATTCGGCGCAGTTCGCGGGCCTGCGCCAGGAATTTCCGGGTGGCCCGGGGACCGTGGCCGAAGGACTTCAGCACCCGGATGCCCAGCGTGGATTCCTCCACCGTGGTGGCCAGGTCTCCCACCTGGTCCTGCGCGAGCCGCGCGGTCAGTTCGTAGCGCCGCTCGTAGCGCCGGCACAGCAGCACCATGGGCACCGCCATGATCGCGGTGAGCACCCCGAGCGCCGGCGCGATCCCCAGCAGGATGATCAACCCGACCAGCACGGTCAGCATGTTGGCCACCAGGAAGATGCCCGAGAAGGCGAGAAACCGGCGGATCGTGGTCAGATCGCTGACCGCGCGGGACAGCAGCTGCCCGGAGGGCCAGCGGTCGTGGAAGGCCACCGGCAGGTGCTGCAGGTGGTGGTAGAGATCAGCCCGCATCCGTTTCTCGATGTTCGTGGTCGGGCGGGCCACCAGCACCCGCCGCAGGTAGATCAACCCGGCCTCGAGCACCCCCAGCGCGAGCACTCCGAGCGACAGCGGCACCAGCGCGGCCCGGTCGCCGTGGGCGAC
>JBOHFY010000039.1:0-5411 GCA_050699895.1 Pseudonocardiaceae bacterium | reverse complement strand
GCGGGTCACCGTGCAGCGCTACGGCGCGCTGGCCGGCAATGGCCACCTCGGCCCGCGCACCGTTCGCGCCGCCACGCTGTCCGGCGCCGCCGCCGCCGTGGGCCTCGATCTGGACTGCCACGTCATCGCCGCGCTCAACGGCGACCAGATCAGCCGCGCCGGGGAGGTCCCGCTGGCTAGCGGAGACACCATCGCCTTCAGCACCGCAAACGCGGGCGGGTGAGCCTGGTGACCGGATCCGCCAGATTCCAGTATAGAAGCCGCAGCCAACGTGCTGACCATCCTTGTGGACAACCCGTGAGTGGCGTTGCGAGCTATGACACTGTTACCCACTCACGACCTGAGCGAAGCCTTCCGGGCGTCGCTCCGCTTCGGCGACCAGCAGGGAACCGGGAACCTGCGTGATGCCCGTCTGGGTGGTCCAGTCTTCCGGCCGGATCCGCTTCGGGAGGGCATGCCACCGTGCCCGAAGCTCGGGATGATCGTCGGGCACGGTGGCGGGGCGGTGTCGTTCGGCCGCGGAGCGCACCGCTGGTTTCGGTGATTCGATCACCAGCGAGGCGTTGACCGTCACCGAGGCACTGACCCGACGTGACGTGAACAGCGCGCCGCACTTCATCCGAAATTCCGCCATGCCTGGAGAGTATGCGGTCAGAGTGGTCTCGACACCAGAGTTCGGCGCTATCTTCGCGGCGTCGGTTCCGGGACGACGCCGCAGGTGTGAGCGGGCAACCACAGTGCGTCGTGTGGGCCGTCGCAGCCCCCAGCGCCCCCTTCTCTCGGTTGTGTCGGTACTCCTGACGCCGGTTCGACTCAAAGGTGCGGAAGAAGATAAACTGCCGCGAGAATCCACAGAAGCGAAGTGACAACTACTATGAAGAGCGTGATGTAGGTTTCATACCAGCGTAAGCAGTTCCGCAGGCGAGGCGGTGTTCGGAAGCCAGGCAGAAAAAACCGGTCAGAAAGCTCACATTCTTCGCTCCTGTAATCAAACCAAGACACAACGCCCACAATTATAATGAGCACCGTAAATGCCGCACTGGCTGTAATGAGCAACAATAGACCGATTACACCCGCATGCGCGACATCGCGCGGGATCCCCCATTTATCGTGGCTGACGAACAAGCCAAGAATGGCGGTTGATAATGCTGTTCCCACCGTTTGAAACAGTGCGAGGAATTTGTAGACGTTCTCGTTAATGGTATGAATTTGCTGCAGGATGTACTTGTACCGTTCCATCACGAACTCGGACGTCTTCTCGTGGCCTTCGGTCGGTTTCACCGCTTCTTCACTAGCGTCCATGAGGATGATCCTACCGTGGAAGGCGCCCTAAGGTTGAAGGGAACGGAGCGCATCGCGTCATGGTTTCCTAAACCTCTGTGCATCAATGCTGATCCTGTTCACCCAGGAGCGTTGCATGAGGCGTACTTCGGGGCGCTTGCCGAGATCGGCGCCGCACAGTTCAGCGATGAAGAGTGGAAGCGGCACTGCCGGCGCCACCATCAGTTCATGGGGTGACCGGCCGCGATCGTCGCATGCGGATCGCTGTGAGGCGCACGGTGCCACCGTCCTCGGTCGGGAGCATCAGCCGGAAGTCGCCGTTGTCCTGGATGTGCAGGGGCTCCATGAGGTTGACCGCCTCGACCACGTCGAGGCCCCACGCTTCTGAGATGGTGCGAACGGCCAGGCCCACCGAGCCGAAGTTTCCCGTGTCGTACCACCAAGCGCACGGATTCCAGGCGGACAGGGCCTCGATCGCGTCGGCGAAGCGCTCATCTCGAGGTTGGGCGCTGACTTCCTCCGGGATGAGCCAATCGGGGTTCATGTCGACGAGGAGATAGTCGTCAGGCAGATCGAAATAATTACCCTCGAAGGTGAAGTACATCGGGGGGCGATCGCGGGGATTAAACCAATCGAGACCGCCCAATGCGATGAGAAAGACCTCGTCCCGGCCGGTGGCCCACTCACAGAGCTGCTCGGCGTCTAGAGGACCACAGGCGCTCTGCGCGCAGGGCAGCTGGGGCGCCGTCGCGCTGAATCCACGGATGAACAGGCCCAGCTGCCAGCGATCGGATACACCCCACCACGAGCTGCGCCGGACGGTCTCGGCCTGGGCGTCAAGCCAGGTCTGCAACTGTCTCAGGTCGGCGACCGGAAACGCCCGAAGTCGATCCGCCGTCAGGGGGCGGCCCACGAAGGCTCCCATGCAAAAGTACATCTCGCCGGACTCGAGCCCGCCGACGTAGATTGGTGCCTTCGTCCTACGCATCCAGCGCACGCCCGGGGGGACCGACTCCCAACCGGTCGTCACGATGGCGCGCCCGATGACATTACCGGCGCCGTCGAGCAATTCGCTGGCGTGGTCGATGAATAACCTCTCGTACCCGTCGTAGATGACGCGGTCGAGATGGCTCGCCGAGTCTCGCCGGTAGATCCGGCGGAAGAGTTCGGTGACCGGAATGCGGGTCCAATCCCCGGCCTGGATGATGCGGACCGGCTGCGGGTCGTCGGGGCCCTGAACCTCGATATCGACGTCGGCGAGAGCGCACATGCGGATCAGCCGGCTGTGCAGGAGCTGCGTGTGACTCATCCGGCGGTTCGTCGTTGTGAACAGCCCATCCATAGAGCGCGGGTCGTAACGCAGCTTGGCCCGTACGACCGTGCCGCTGCACCGCAGCCGCTCGTGGACATCGGCCACCCTCAACAGGGGCCGGGCCGTGACGCCGTGGCGAAACTCGAGGACGTGGGTGGAGCGGGGCGCCTCCTCGTACGCCAGACTGCGTACCTGCACCTCGTCGGCGACCATGAAGATCGCGAAGAAACCGATGCCGAAGTGACCGGTCGGCGTGAATCCCTTGGCCAGCAGCCCGGGAAAGTCGGTCAGCATCGCCGCGGACTGCCACCGCGAGTGGCCGAAGTCCGTCAACGTACTCACCATGGCCTCGGGCACCATGCCGATGCCGTGGTCTTCGACCTCCAGCCACCAGGACCCGCGTTCCTCCCACAGCCGTACGGTCACCGCGCCGCCCTGGCCGCCCTCGTACACGCCCCGCGCGCGGGTCGCGTCCGACGCGTTAGCGATGAGCTCACGCATCGCGACCCAGCGCTTCTGGCCGTAGAGGTCGCCGCCACCGATGTTCGCGATCAGCTGCGTCGCGTCACTGACCCGCAGCCGCGCGTCAAACGGCTTCCAGCGGTCGGTGCGGATGTAGAGGACTAGGCGTTCCGGGGAGTCGGCTCCCGCAACGGAACGGACGGCGAACCGCGGGCGGGCCAGGTCTGCGCTGAGCGCGTCGACCCGACGCAACTCCTCGTCGATGCGGTGAATCGTGTCGTACGCCAGCCACCACGCGGCCGCCTCGTCCCTACCGAACGGGCACGTCGAGGTGTACACGAGCCTGTCGGTATCCACCCGTGGTCTGGTCAGCCGCTCCTGGAAGTACCAGTGGTCACGCGAAGTCCCGGTCGGCTGGCGGAACGCGTGGAGGCAGGTCGGCGCGCGCCGGTTGTCGATGTGTGTAGCGTCCGCCAGGCGCAGCACGCAGGCGAGCTTCAACGGATCGATCTCCCAGTCCACGGGGTGGTCAACGCACGACCCCCGACGCTGTCCGAAGGGGGCCTGCAGCGCCGATACGTCCAACCAGTGACTGTGCGCGATCCGCCCGATGAGCGAGCCGAAGGTGTGCCGAAGCATCAGGTCGCCGAGGAGGTAGAACGGCTCGCCGTCGGAAGTCTTGAACGTGGTGGTGATGAGCCGTTCGGCCTGATCAGCGTGGCGCAGGCGCAGCAGGTTCACCACAGTCTGCTCGTGTGCCGCACGATTCACAGCGTTCGGGTCGGCGGACGGGTCGCTTCGGGTGAGCTGAGCCTGAGCACTGGCGTACAGGTCCGCGAACTGGGGGTCCTGTTTGAGGACTGCGATCCCCCGGGGGTATGACGCCAGCCCCATCCCGAGGTCGTGCAGCAAGAATGCGCCGCCGAGGACGAACGCCTCAGCGGGGTTGAGGGGAAAGGCATCACCACACACCAGCGATGCCGTGTCCCAGAGGGCATCGGCGTGGGCGATGGAATGATCGGTGAACATCGGCATGGAACGACTGATCTCTGCGGCGAGCGGCTCGACCGTCGACCGGAACTGGAGATACGCCGAGCGTAATCGTTCCCTCGCCACAGCGTGTTCGTCCCCCGGCTCGGGCGCGAGTGCACGCTGCCAGATCGACGTCTGCTCGAACGGATGCGACATAGCGACACTCCGATACATCGGATGGTGACGAGGGGTCAGGTCAACCCCACTGACCGTGGCGAGAGCCTGTCGCATTCGCCAGCCCGCGCCGGACTGAGCGCCTTCCTACCCGCACAAGCACCGACCCAGCGGTCGGTAGCCCGGCCGGGAATCACCACGATATAGGTTGCCCCCGGCTTGACGGTAGATAGGCGCTGCGCGGGCCGCACCACCTGCTGGGCGGTCGAGGCTCCGGTGCCTGCTGCTCCTGCTATTTCCCGTCTTGGTTTGAGGAGCGGTGATCGGTACGGCCGGTGTGTAGCCGCATGCGGTAAGTAGTCGAAATTAAATAAGTTATTTTCTTGCGGAGATCTCCGGGCCTTTGATCTGCACAGATGTTAATTTGCGCGCTTTTGTTATTCCATTCCGACTCCCAGTCGGCATAGTCGTCGAGAGTCCAGGACCCCGCGCGACGGGGGTTGTCGTGACTAAAATCTGGCAAGCTCGGATAATTGACATGGTAGCGTTTCCGCAGTTCCGCCGCCAATTCTTGTCGATTTTGCCACTGATGCGGGGAATTGAACGCCTGATGCCTCTCTCGATCCTAGCCGTGCCGTAGTAGAATTCTAGTCATTACCGAAGGATCTCCTGTGAATCTTGAACTGTCCCGAGTTCGGTGCCCTATTTGGGTGTGGGCTCGGTGTAGGCCTCGCGGTACAACAAGGTGGTCAGCTTACCCGTGTGTCGCGCCGCCTCGTCGGGATTAACCAGTCGGAAGTCAACCCTTCAGGTGGTGACAACCTCCGGCTCTTTATGTGGAGCTGCCCGCTTCACGTATTCATAGAGCTGTTCCCTGAACGGGATGACGTGTGCGGTGTCGGGGTATCGAGCGGTCAGCTCGCCATGGAATTGGAGTAGCCGATCGCAGGCCAAGGTCGAGCTTGTGGCACTTTCACTGGCGCTGATGGCGATGTCAACCTACTGGCGCAACGGATCGCGCAGGAGATTCACGCTGCGGTAAGCGCAGCCACAACAATCTTGCGCCTGTAGCTTTCGTGCGGGGGGACCGGTCTCGGGTCGGCGCCTCGGTCTGATTGTGTCCCTCGAACCAGCTCCCTCAGCTATCTGCCCGCCGCGAAACGGCCTCCACATTGGTGATCGTCGAAAGTGAGCCGTGGCCGTGCAAGCC
>JBOHFY010000038.1:0-14169 GCA_050699895.1 Pseudonocardiaceae bacterium | reverse complement strand
ATCCGTTCGGCGTACCGGGGACTCGGATGTACCGGACCGGGGACACGGCGCGGTGGAACCCCGAGGGGAACCTGGAATTCGCCGGCCGGGTCGACGACCAAGTGAAGATACGGGGCTTCCGGATCGAACTGGGCGAGATCGAAACCGTGCTTGCTGACCATTCCGAGGTCGCGCAAGCCGCAGTGATCGCCCGCGAGGACCGGCCCGGTGACAAACGACTGACCGCCTACGTCGTCGCCGCTACCGACACCGGTCGGGCCCGTCACGGACAGGCGGAACAGGACCAGGTCGGTGAGTGGCATCAGCTGTACGACTCGCTGTATGCGGCATCAGGCTCGACAGTGTTCGGGGACGACTTCGTCGGATGGAACAGCAGCTACGACGGTCAACCGATCCCCTTGGCGCAGATGCGGGACTGGCGGCAGCACACCGTCGCGCGGATCCTGTCCCTGCACCCCCGACGGGTACTCGAGGTCGGTGCGGGCACTGGGCTGCTGCTGTCCCACCTCGCACCCCACTGTGGCACCTATTGGGCCACCGACTTCTCCGCCTCGGTGATCAAGGCCCTGGCCGGTCATGTCGATCGGGATCCCGAACTGGCCGCACGGGTGGTGCTACGCACCCAACCCGCGGACGACACCGGCGGGCTGCCGGTCGAGCTGTTCGACACCGTGATCCTCAACTCCGTCGTCCAATACTTCCCCACCACCGACTACCTGCTTGACGTGCTCACCCGCATGCTGCGGCTAGTCGCCCCCGGCGGGGCGGTGTTCCTGGGCGATGTCCGCAACCTGCGCTTGCTACCCGCCTTGGTCACCGCGGTCCAGCTGCACCGGGCCGACGGCTCGACCGACATCCCGACGCTGCGCCGGGCAGTCAAGCAGGCCCTCCGCAGGGAAAAAGAACTGCTGATCGACCCCGAGTTCTTCACCGCACTGCACGACCGCGTCGCCGACGTCGGTGGGGTGGACATCCAGATCAAACGCGGCTGGCAGCACAACGAGTTGACCCGCTACCGCTACGACGTCGTGCTGCACAAACACCCGATCACCCCGCTACCGCTGAGCCAAGCCCCGCGGCTGGACTGGGCCCACCAGGCTGGTGGGCTACCGGAGCTGAGCGAGTATCTGACCGCCCAGCGCCCGGCCAGGCTGCGCATCACCGGTGTGCCTAACAACCGGGTAGCCCACGAGGCCGCCCTTGCACACGCATTACAGGCCGGCAGTCCCCTGGCCGAGCTGCTGGAGCACCTGCACAACCCCACCAGAGCGCGGCCCGAACTCACCGGCACGTCGGTGGCTGTCGACCCTGAGGCGTTTTATGAACTCGGGCAGCGGTGCGGCTACTGGGTGGGCGTCACCTGGTCAGCGACCATCCCCAACGCCCTGGACATCGTGCTCGCCGACACAACCCAAACACTGTCAGCGGTTCCCACCGACCTCTACATACCCGCCAGCACCGCAGGGACACCGCTGTCATCGTGGACGAACAACCCGACAGCCGGGCGCGGCACAGGCACGCTGATCGCCGCACTGCGTGACTACCTCCGCCAGCGGCTGCCTGAATACATGGTGCCCGCCGCGGTGGTGATGGTGGATGCGTTGCCACTGACACCGAATGGCAAGCTGGACCGCAGCGCGTTACCGGCCCCTGAGTTCGGTTCGGTGGGTAGTGGTCGGACGCCCAGGACTCCGCAGGAACAGCTGCTTGCCGAGCTGTTCGCCGAGGTGCTGGGCCTGCCCGGGGTCGGGGTCGAGGACGATTTCTTCGACCTGGGCGGGCATTCGCTGCTGGCCACCCGCCTGATCGCCCGGGTGCGGGCCGTGTTGGGTGTGGAGCTAGGACTGCGTAGCCTGTTCGAAGCCCCGACCGTGGCCGGGTTGGCCGCACGGCTGGGCGTGGACGATCCTGACAATGCGCTCGACGTGATCCTGCCTTTGAGAACCCAGGGCCACCGCTTGCCGCTGTTCTGCATCCACCCCGGCGTAGGAATCAGCTGGTCATACTGTGGGCTGATTAAACATCTCGGCCCAGAATATCCGATCTATGGGGTACAGGCGCGTAGTCTCGCTCGGCCAGAGCCGCGCCCGGCCTCCGTTGAGCAGATGGCAGCCGACTATGCCGACCAGATACGCATGGTCCAGCCGGCTGGACCGTATTGTCTTCTCGGCTGGTCCTTCGGAGGCATCGCCGCCCATGCCATCGCTACCGAGCTTCAACAACGAGGCGAACACGTAGCTCTGCTGGCCCTCCTCGATGCCTACCCCGGTGGCGGGGGGCTCTCGCATGAGGAGGTGGCGGCACGCGACGAACAGGATACACTGATGACCCTTATACGCATGGTCGATTGCGATGCTAAAATCACGGAGGGTCGATTGTTGACGTTCGCCGAGGTCATGGAGATCCTCCGCCGCCAGGGCGACGCGTTGGCAGGTCTCCAGAAGGACCAGTTCTTGGCGATCAGAGAAATCTGGGCCAACAACTGCCATCTCGCGGTCGACTTCACTCCCCGCCGGTTTCGTGGGGACATACTGCTGTTCACCGCGGCAGTAGATCAACCTGAGGACGCGCCCACACCTGACGCGTGGCGGCCATATGTCGACGGCGCGATCGAAACACACCTGGTTGCCGGCAGGCACGATCACATGATGAAGCAGTCAGGCCCGCTGGCCCAGATCGGGTCGATCCTGGCGGCCAAACTCCACCACATCACGAGTAACACATCACCACCCCAAGGGGAGGGCTAAGCAAGATCACCCACCTTGGGCTAACCGGCCCGACCCACCCTCGAAATAATCTTGTAACACTCGCGGCGGGCACGGCATATCGAGATGATCCATAGAGAGAGGAACGGATGGATAAGGCGAGCTACAAAGCCACGATTAAGAAAGCTTTCAACCGGCTAGCTACCACGTACGACAAATCGGGCGTGGAGTTCTTTACACCCGCAGGAAAGAGACTGGTCGAACTGGTAGCGCCGCAGCCAGGTGGACGAGTGCTGGATCTCGGCTGCGGGCGCGGAGCGTGCTTGTTCCCCGCCGCCCACGCAGTGGGGTCGACCGGATACCTTATCGGCATCGATACTGCGCCTGCCATGATCGAAGAGGCCCGTCGAGAGGCTGAGCGGCTCGGACTGGGGAACGTGGAGCTGCTGGTGATGGATGCGGAGCAACCACAGTTCCCGCCGATCGCGTTCGATTTTATCACCGGCGGTTTTATTATTGTTTTCCTGCCTGACCCGATCAGTGCGCTGACAAGCTTTCGGAAGCTGCTGACGCCCGGCGGAAAGCTGGGTTTCACCAGCCCCTTGTTCCATCGGGAGTGGGGTTTATTACTCCCGCCGTTAACCGAAGTCATCACGGACGAAATCCTCCAGTATGTGCCGGAGGAGTGGCGCCCGCACAACCTGGTTGAGCACCGCTATTCTTGGCTGGTAGACACTGATGAGCTGATCGCGACGTTGACCCAGGCTGGTTTCGACAACATCATCATCCACGATGAGCCAGTACGAATAGTCACAGGGTCCGGGCGTGATTGGGTCACGTGGTCGCAAACTCATGGCATCCGGTTACTCTGGGACAGCCTTCCCGAACACGCACGGCGACAGCTCGAGACGTCGATCATCGCTGAACTCGAGTCGCGGCGTGCTGACGACGGGCTGATCGCTACGGAGATGCCGGTCCGGTACGTCATTGCCGAGGCGGCAGCATGGCCAATCACCACCAGGAGAAACGGCACCCAAGATTGAACTAGCCCGAAAACTGGGGCTAGCAGGCTAGGGCCGACGAGGTCGGTTTGAACGAGTCAAGTTCATTAAATGGTGGTACCCCAGCTTCACCCACACCACCGATCATGACCAGCTGGCCGCGTGGCCTCCCCCAATTTGTCTCGCTCTCCGACCAGCGCGGAAACACCAATCCGGGTCAGGAGCCACTGGGCGGTGCGTTCACGAAGGTTCCATTGGGTTCGAGAGGCGTCGCCGGGAAGTCCTTTTGATTCGGGAACACCTTGTCGTCCCAGTCTGGGAGAGGCATGTTGATGAGCTGAGCGGGTTTCGCGGGCTTCTCCTTGTCGGGGACGGTGTTCTGGGCGAGCAGGACGTACGGTGCGCAGGCCAGCGCGCAGGCGACCTCGTCGGCCCCGGCGTAGATCGCCTTGCTGGCGATGAAAATCTCCTTGTAGGTGACGTTCTTGTAGTCCCGCGCGCACTGCAGGATGCTCTCGCCAACGTTCTTCTGGTGTTTGATCAGTTGCTGCGTGACCTGCTCTTTGTCTGGCACCGGGTTGGGGTGGTCGGTATCCGGCTCGATCGCGGGGAACACGCCGCAGTCCTCGATAAACAGATTGGCGTTCTTGGTGCGATCATCGGTGATGGCGATGGCCAGGCATGCCCACGCGTAGGCTGGTCCCCGCACCGTCATGTCTTTGTTCGCGCAGATGACGTGGGCGCCGGGCAGCGGCCGGTGCCGCCGGTACTCCTCGTCGACGTGGCCGAACAGTCGCTCGGTGGCGGCGAGCAGCGGCTCGGCGCTGTAGACTTTAATCTTTTCCTTGCCCACTGTGAAGAGAAGGTGGGCGTACAGGTCGGACTCCTTCACCTTCACGAGGTGGTAGCCCCACAGCGCGCCGTTGATGCCGCAGAACGACGACGCTGTGCCCATGTTGATCTGTCCGATGTAGGCGTCCGCGCTTTCGCACTTGTCGTAGGAGACGATGTTCTCTGTGCCCTCGTCCAGGTTCGCTGTCGAGACTTTGTCGATGGAGAGCTTCATGGTGGCGATATAGCCACTACCGTTGCTACCGAATATATCGTCGACCCCCGGGTTGCCGTAGCCAAGGGTGTTTTCGGGCAACGAGCCAACCGCGTTGTTGACCACGTCTTCCAGGGTCGGGATGGCGTTCCGTGTCATCAGCGTTCCTATCTTTGGTGTGTGGGGGCTGGCAAGGGTGTGTGGGGCTGGAGAGGAGAGCGGGACAAACCGTGGGAGGCTACGCGGCCAGCTCGTCATGGCCGGTGGTGTGGGTGAAGCTGGGGTACCACCGTTTGTAGTTGTTGGCCTGCCCGTAGCTTTCAGCGAAAAATCATCGATTTACATCGTTTGCGCATCAGAATGCTTGATCGACATCGTCCGAGTGGGGTGTGTGAAGGTTGACTGCAACGCCGTGAACTGCGTAAACGGGAGGATCGTTGGTATTGCGGCGCTTACTACCGGGAGGCCTAGTGGGTCTTGCTCTTGATCGTGATGAAGACCTCGTCGAGATGCCACTTATCCCCTGGCCGGGGCCGACGGTGACGCAGCCCGCTCGCGACGGTCTGACCGAATTTGCGGCACCATTGGTGGATGGTTTCGTAGGTGACCAGAACACTGCGGGCCAGCATCATCTCCTCGACCTCCCACAAACTCAGCGGGAACCGGTGATAGTGGTGACTGCCGAGTCAACGCCAAGATTCTTGCCCGAACCTCGGCTGAGATCTCCGGAGGCCGACCGGTCGACGCCCGATCACTCAACCGGTCGATGCCCTGCCGCTCATACCGGACGATCCACTTATACACCGTCGGTTTCGTTGTACCCGCTATCCGCGCTATCTCCGGAGCCGAGACCCTCACGGCGAAGCAATGACTCAAGGCTGACGCGATCTTCATCCGTTAGATTCATGACGGATATCATTGCCACTAAGCCGAACCGAGGTAAAGCGCGTTCGTTTACAACGCGCTAGGTTCCAGTATTGGTGATTCTGGCATCCGCTTCGTTCTTGATCTCGTTGATCGTGGTTGTTACCGTCTCTCGCAGGGCGTCGATCAGTTTAGGAATGAAGTTTCCTTCCGACGTGTCCGTCATCCAGGGATCCATGGTGGTGGATATCAGGTATTCGATGGGCTCGTCGGGGCCGCCTTCGACACCCAACCGCTCCCTCAGCCGCGCCATGTATTCCTCCTTGTAGATCTTGGGTTTAAACTGTGATCCCGTGACGATCAGGGGAGGGGGCGGAGGAGGTGGTTCGTCATCCGAAGAGCACTTTACCGCATCGGCCGGATGCAGGCTTAGCTTCTGGAATATCTGGCGGTTAAGGTCGTTCAACTTCTTGATGCTCTTGTTGAGCCGGGTCTTCTTGTCGTCTTCGTAGAAATTGAACACGTAGGCGATGATGATCTGGTCCGAACCTAGTTCGCGGAAGAACGGGAGAAGTTCTTTGTTGTTGTAGATGTCTTCGTTTTTGATTTCGTTGTTGAGGCCCACGATCTTGGTGCGGATTAGCCGCAGATCCTCGTTGATTTTTTCCTTATCTCCGGGGTGTTTCTTCTCGGCTGGTAGTCGTTGGCAGGGGACCACGATGAATGGGTCATTTTCTTGTTCCATGGTCACTATCGCGGAATACAGTCGCTTGCTGTTAAATAGCGACTGTCCCAGGATCCGGCCGTACCCGCGTTGATCAAGTGCGATCACACGGTGGCTGAGGTAGACGCCCGCCGCCGCCGCACCCGGCTTTGATCCCTCGACGCCGTAGAACCCGACGCTCTGGTCGACACCCTCGTCGTGAGCCACGTATGGTGCGGTGAAGGCCACGAGATCGCGCTGTGACTTGTTGCGATAGCACAGACTCCCGGCCGGGTACGGGATATACCCGGCCTTGTGCGGGTCGATGGTGATGGAATCTGCCAGCGGAAGCGCGTTGTACTGCTCATTCACGTACGTGCTCATCGACAGTTCCGGGGTGAACCGGGGCTCACCGTTCGTTGCGCGGACGGTGCTCTCCCGCTTGATCGCCTGCGTGATCGCCGCGAAGTACCCACCCCATGCCGCATCGACGTGAATCGGATAGGCTATGTTCCGGCGATAATATTCCTCCCGCATCTTGATCATCGCCGCGAGAGGATCCACCGAGCTCTGTTCGGTGTTCCCGAGGACCGCGACGTCCAGGAGCACGGGCCGGTGATCTAACTCGCATTGATCCAGCAGTGTGCGGAGATGGCTGGTCTTGGCGCGGGCATCCAGGTCCACATCGATCGGGATGAGGTTGTCCTGGCCGATGCCCAGCAGGGCCGCCGCTTTCGGCCAGGAGTAGTGCAGCGTCACCGGAGCGAACACCACGGGAGGGTTGATCTCGTTGCCGATGTAATTTTTGGCGAATTTTTCGTATCCCAGTGTCTGCAGCGAGTACTTGGTGATGGCCTCCAGTGCCGCGTAGGGAACCTCGTAGTCGTCGACCATGCGTGCGGTCAGGTTGAGCACCTCATCGACCCTCAGGTTCAGGCACTCCCAGGTGGTCAGGTTCACGAGCTTCTTGACGGTGTAGCCGTCCGGCAGGGTGACGGTGATGCGCCTCGCCTCCTCCAGATCCGGCTCACAGCGGATCGCGTGGGCGACTGAGATGGGGTAGTACTTCAGGTTCCGTGCCGACCACAGCGCCTCGATGTTCGCGACCGAGCCATCGCAGGTGATGTGTCCCCAGGACTGAGGGTTCCCCTTCGGGGAGGGGTCGTACCCGAGCATCCGGCACAAGTCCTCCCCGACGGCCTTCTCCAGCAGGGTCGTCACCGGTGATGCCTCGGCGGCCACGTTGTTGGGGCTGTACAGCATCGCGGCGAAGTAGCCGACGATTGACGGCAGTGTCAGGTCCCAGTTCATGTGTGACTGGTAGCGGTAACTGAAGAAGGGCACCGAGCCGCGTAGCGCACCGAGCAGGTTGTCGACCTCGTCCGTGAGTACCCTGACGCTGTACTCGTATCCTGGTGAGTTCTTGATGTCCTCGGTGACGTAGACAGGGTCTTGAGGATAGAATTTCCGGCGATCGTCGCAGTGTGACTTCACGGCCTTCTGCATGAGGTTACCGAAGAGTTCTTCGTTTTCCGCGAGCGGGCCGAGGAACCAGGCCGCGAGTGTGTCGGTGCCGTCCACCTTGTCGAGATCGAAATCATCGAACAGGCGGTGGAGAGCCGAGGTGAACTCTCCTGCCCTGGTACTGGTCCCGTCAGCCCTGCCAGTGATCTCGTATGTCATCCCTTTTTCTCCTTGACTACGAAAGTTGAGTGATCGTAGAGTAGCCTAGAGAAGAGCAGCAAAATCGTCACGCACCGTTACCGATCTTCTCCAGCAGAGACGTTTCGGCAATGGTCATGCGAGTCAGTTCGTCCTTGCTGACGCTTTCGTTGGTACCGTGGATGCGGCACCGGGGCTCCTCACACCCCCACATCACTATGTCCGCATGCTGGTTGATCTTCTTGAGGGCGTTGACCAGCGGGATTGACCCACCCACACCGGCCAGCGCCGTGGGTTTGTCGCCGTAGGCCTTGCTCAGCACCTCGGAAGCGGTTTTGACGTGCTTACCATCTGTGTCGACCCGGAAACCAGCGCCAGCACTGTTGAAGGTGACGCTGGGCTGGATGCCCCACGGTCGAACACCGTTCAGGTGCTTTTCGATGGCCTGGCGTGCCTCCTCAGGATGCTGTGAGGGTGCCAGCCGTACGCTGATCCGGGCGGTCGCCTGCGGGCACAGCACGTTAGCGGCCTGTGTCGTGGAGTTCACCCCATCCAACCCGACCACGTTGATCGAGGGTCGGCCGCAGAGCCGCTGGGCGAGCGATCCCGTTCCGATGAGGGGTACTCCGCGTCGTACCCCAGCGTTGATGCAGAACTGCTCCTCGTCCATCGGCGCGAAAGGGTACGTATCGTCGCGGGTCAGGCCGGCAACGGCGACGTCACCATTGTTGTCATGCAGGGTGGCCAGCAGCCGCACGAGTGCCATGAACGCGTCTGGCGCCGGCCCACCATACATTCCGCTGTGTACCGGGGAATCCAATGTGTGGACCGTGATATCGAAGGACGCGTACCCGCGCAGCGTGGTGGTGAGGGTCGGTACGCCTCGAGCCACGTTGCCGCAGTCCGCGATCACGATTACGTCGGCTTGGAATGGCTCAAGGTCGGCGCTGGGGTGGTCAGGGTCGTTCAGGTAATCCTCCAGGGTGCCGAAGCTGGTTTCCTCCTCCCCCTCGAAGACGAGTTTGAGGTTCACCGGCAGACCAGAACTCTGGAACGCCTGTACCACTCCGAGGTGCATGATGATCCCGGATTTGTCGTCCGCCGCCCCCCGGCCGTATTTGCGCGTGTCCTCACCGTCCGGTTTGTTCACTGGCTTGAGATGGCTGGGAAATGGATCCGTTTCCCAGCCATCCTCCTTCTTGGCTGGTTGCACGTCGTAATGTGAATAGATTAACACGGTCGGCGCGTTCGACTTATAAGATTGCCAGTTCGCATAGACTAGTGGAGTGATCGGGCGACCCTTGTATGTGAGGGACAGTTCCTTGGCTGGGTCCTTGGCTCCGATATTGGGTTTGGCGCTGTTGAATTTACTGATAATTTTTTTGCGGCACAGGGCGACTGGGTGATTGGGATCCTGGTCCCCGGTGTTCACCGAGGCGAACTCGACTAACTCGTCTAACACTGACCACAGGCCGTCCATCAAATCGGACACGGTCGACTCCAAGGTCGTCATTGTGTTCCCCTTTCTATTCGCCGAAAGTCTAAGGTCTCAAGAGTTCAGCCAAGCGATCGAAAACGGTATCAATACCCTGGTCGAAGAATTGAAGATGTGATTTCTGCCGCCACTGGGCACGATGCACACAATGATGCGCCAAGTCTCTTCCCGGGGCAATTTCCGCACATGCCAACTTTCTCATGACAGTCATATCATAAACATGATGGAGCCCCGGCCGCAGCTCTGTGGATGTAGAGCCGCCACCGAAGAGAGAATGAACCGTAATTAGGCAAAGCCGCGGTCGGCGAATGGCGTCATCGAATACCCCAAAACATCTTAACGCAGTCATCGACCTGTATCATCATAATTGTGAACATCGTTTCTTTCTTGACCTTCGACATGGTTCCGGGCGCGTTGACGATTTCGCTCTTTATCAGCCTTTTGAGATTGGCGTATAGCGCGGCGGGCGTTAGCTCGTGAACGACCTCACGCAGGTCCGCGATAGTTGAATCGGCACTGATTGCGGGCTGCCCCACCTGCCCTCCGAGCGACGTGTCGGCGCGATTGTCGAAATAGCTCTACGACGTTACTGATCGCATGCGGTCTGGTCTGGGCCCAACGAGCCCAAGCCTCCTCCGTTGTAGATAACAGAAACAAGGTCCATCACGCTATTCACCCGCCCAAACATCCGAATGAGTGAGCTTATTCCTCTCATGTCACCGTCTGTGGTGGAGATGTACTATTAAGGTACTCCGAATCCCCAGTCATGTCCCCCACCAGGCGGCATCGTCAACTTGGTGGGGCTACCTGGAGAGCGGAACAAACAAAGCGGGAGACCCGGGAAAACGTGGGAGGCCGGGAACGGCGGGCGGCTCCTGATCCGTGCCGACGAGCCGGGGGCACTGAGAGCGAGGCAAACCGTGGTTGCGACCTCATGTCGCACCCACGGAATGTTTCGCTCTCCTACCAGTGCCGTACCCGAGGAAGGACAGCCCAGAGGCGCCGAAGGCGAGCAGATTGGTGAGGTTGGAGACGGGCAGCAGCGTGGAGGCCGAGTGAGCGAGGTGGGTGCAGGCGTAGCCGGGCGGCTTGGGCCGCAGCCGTAGCCGGGCGGCGGTACTGGACACGACGGGGGCGAGCACGAGCACAGCCGCTAGAAAGCCGACGGTGGGCCCCAGCGCACGCACCTGGGCCAGCGCGTCGGACGGCCCGACGAAGCCGAGCGCGACGGTTAACCCCGCTGCGGGTACGGCGACAATCGCCTCAGGGAGCCCGAGGGGCTGGGCCATGGCGAAGGCGAGGACCGCGGCCAACAGCAGCGCGATGAGCTCGGCCGTCGTACCGGTCACCCGGTCAGTCACCACCAACCTGAACGGTCGGGGCGGTCTGGACGGTGCTGGTTTCCGGTACCGCGACGACGAAGAGCAGCAAGGCGAGGATCGCGATCCCGGCCAGAGTGAGGAAGGCCAGGTCGTAACCGCCGATGACGATGATCGTGCCGGCCAGCGTTGTGCTGATCGCCGCACCGATGCCCTGCATCGTGGTGGCCGCCCCCAGTGCGGCGTTGTAGCGCCCGGTGTCGCGGGTCAGGTCGGCGACCATGATCGGAAATACGACCCAGAAGATGCCGACGCCGACACCGTCGAGAACCTGGACTCCGACCAGATAGGCGGCGTTGTCGGACAGGGTGAACAGCACACCGCGCAGCGGCAGCGCGACGAAGGCGGCCAGGAAGATGACCTTGCGCCCCCACTGGTCCGCCCGCCGCCCGACCAGGATCGCCATCAGGATCATGACCAGCTGGGCCACGACGATCAGTGCGGTCTGGAACAACGCTCCCCGGCCGGCATTGCCCAGCGCGAGCTTCTGCCCCATGATCGGCAGCATGGCGGAGTTGGCCAGGTGGAACAGCAGGACGGAGACGGCGAGGACGAGCAGCGGCCGGCAGCGCAGCAGCACGGTGAAGCCGGATGGTGTGTCCTTCCCGTTGTCCTGGGGCTGCAGGCCACGGGCCAGATCGTGATCGATCAACCCTCCGTTGATCGCGAGCGTTGAGGCGATCACGAAGATACCCAGGACGCTGACCAGCCAGAAGCAAGCCTTGATCGTGATGAGGTAGCCGGCGGTCCCCGCGACCGCCGAGCCGATCGCATTGCCGGCGTGGTTGAACGCCTGCATCCGCCCGGTGCGGTACGTGTAGCCCCGCGGTCCGACCAGGCCCAGCGCGATCGCGGCGATCGCCGACGGGAAGACGGCCCCGGCCGCCCCGATCACCAGTTGGGCCGCCGTGACCACGGCGAAACTCGGGGCGATGGTCATGATGAACGCCCCGACCGACACCCCCACCGCGGCGCCGATGACCAGGGCGCGCTTGCGCCGCGTCCGGTCGACCAGCGCTCCGGTAGGTGTCTGTACGACCAGGCCCGCGATGCCGTTGATGGTCATGACCAGGCCGATGCTCGCGGCGTTCCAGCCCGGCTTGGTCAGCAGGTAGATACCCAGGAACGGGCCCATCCCGGACTGGACGTCGGCGAGGAAGAAGTTCACCGCGTCCAGGGCGGCTAGCGATCGGTCCTTCCCCGGGAGTCCGTGCGAGCGCCCGCTGGCGTCGAGCGTGCGGTGACGGTCTGTCATGCCCCACGCCGGGCTACGGGGTGATCATGCAGAGGACGGTGCCTGAGGCGACTGAGGTCCCGGCCCGCGCGGCGAGGCCGGTGGCAGTGAGACCTCCAGTCGCCGGCCACTGCGCTGCCATGATGCCAGGCATGGCGATCTTCGGGCCGATGTTGGACACAGGGCTTGAGCAGCAACCGAACGGCCAGTGGCGTTAGCGGAGCAGCGTGGGCGGAGTTACCGCCACTCAGCGTTCTGATACAGGTGGGCTTAGGCGGGCTGAGTGTCGGCATGCGTTCATTGACCGGCACTCACACCTCCGAGAAGTTTCCGCGGGTCACCAGAGTCGAAAACTCGTGTCGGAGAACAACGACGGCCAACGGTTGCAGCCACTGTTCTCGACAGTCGTGTTGCATGGCTATGCCCGGGTGTCCACCGTCGAGCGGAACCCCGACGCCCAACGCGACGCGCTCCTCCGCGCTGGCGTCCATCCTGATCAGCCCTATACCGATCACACCTCCGGAGCGAAGTCTTCCAGGCCGGGCTGGGACGCGCTCTACAAGGCGTTGCGCTGCTCGACGAGCTCGCCCACCACGGAGTCGCGTTCCGGTTCCTCGAACAAGGAATCGACACCACCACCAGCGAGGGCCGGCTGATGTATCGCATGCTGGCCGCGATCGCCGAGTTCGAGTCCGACTTGATCAAGATGAGGACTCGGGAGGGCATGAAGGTCGCCCGCGCCAAGGGCCGGCTACGCGGCAAGAAACCCAAGCTCAGCGACCGCCGTATTTCTTCAAAGAGGCTTTTGCATAAGCCTCCAAGCGTGACCGGCAGCGTTTTGGCCAGCCACTGCACAAACTGGCAGTACCCAATCTTCCTCATGTGCCCTAGCGGGAGTCGCTCCCCCGCCGCATCAGCTCGTATGCCTCCCGCAGGTCCAATGCTTCGGGCAACGCTCGGGCTTCGACAGTCCGGACCACCTCAAGGGCCCGCCAGTGGTTCGAGGCCACCAGGCGGCCGGAGAGCATGGACTCCTGGGCGACCGCACAGGCTTCATCAAGGCGGTCAGTCAGGAGCAAGGCAAGGGCTAGATCGATGCTGGCTGAGGCGAGTCGGCGTGGCCAGCGGCCAGCCTCGGCTTCCTGAGTCAGCCTGGCGACAACGTGGCGGGCATGGTGCTCGGATGCCACATCCCCGAGCCACGCGAGTGTGGTAGCGACATAGGCTTCTGCCTTGTCTGGGTCATACCGGTAGTGGTGCTCGGGTGTCTCTGTCCTCGCCATACGGGAAACGAATCGCTCTACCCGGTTGAGCGCGTTGTAGGTCTCCTTGGATTTGCCCAGCCGTGCCCACGCCCGACCTTCCTGCGCCGTAGCTTGAATGGCGACCGAGCTACCGCGTGGAACAATCCGCTGAGCTGCCTGCGACAGCTCCACCGCACGGTGGTAGTCGCCATCGGTCAGTACTTGCCACGCCTCGGTCTCGTAGCGCCAGGCGTATATTTCGGACTGGCCCGTCTGCTGCGCCAAGCTGGTGGCAGTCGTGAGCCAGCCGTTGGCCGCCGCTCGCTGTTCAAGATCAATATACAGTGTGGCAGCAATAAGGGAAAGCCATCCGCCCGCAACAAGCAGCCGACGGTGTTCGTCAAGCGTCTTACGCGCATCGAGTAGTCGCATTACATAGGACACATGGCGGCGAACCTGACCAATTAATTCCTTCGGCGGGGTCTTAGAGTACTTGATTGCCAGTTCGTCGATGATATCTTCAAGTCGGCTCAGCGTCTCGGTGCTCACATCCGACGCAGCTACCCGCCGGGCAAGCTCCAAGGCTCCTTCACCTACCTCGGCGGCGTAGGGATCTGTCTCCGTTTCGACCGCGAGCAGCTCACTCAGCCTCGCTCGCGTGACACCCAGCAGGTCGGCCAGCTTGGGTTGCAGCCACGGCAGCGGTTCAGTCTCGCCGCTCTCCCAGCGACCAATGGTGGAGCGGTCAACACCGAGCTCGTGGGCCAGCTCTTCCTGGGTGAAGCCGGCGGCCTTCCGGGCTCTCACTAAAAGCACACGCTTAGGGCGCGTCACGAC
>JBOHFY010000037.1:0-38964 GCA_050699895.1 Pseudonocardiaceae bacterium | reverse complement strand
GGGTTCGAGTGTTGTTCCAGTGGTTTTCGAGCAAGGGTGTCCAGTATTGGGTCTGGTACACCGCGCGACGGTTGGTCCGCGTGCCGTGAGTGCCTGGGGTTGTGGGTACTGTTGCCAAGATGTGGAGGGGTGATGTCTTCGACGGCCTCGAGCCTGAACGAACGGTCGGTTGATGTTCTGTACCACCAGATTCAGCAGTTTTACGCCAAGCAGATGCAGCTGCTTGATGAGGGTTTGGTCGGGGAGTGGTCGGAGAGTTTCGCTGAGGATGGTGTGTTCGCGGCGAACGCGCACCCTGAGCCCGCGCGCGGTAGGGCGGCGATCCGTGAGGCCGCCCAGGACGCTGTCACCGGCCTGGTTGTGAAGGGGCTGGTGCGCAGGCACTGGCTTGGCATGCTCGCTCTCGACCCGAGGGTGGATGGCAGCGTGCTCGTCCGTAGCTACGCTCAGGTGCTGGAGACCCCACTCGGCGGGCCGACGGTGGTGCGGATGAGCACCGTGTGCCAGGACGTCCTGCTGCATGACGGGCAGCGGTGGCTGGTGCGTGAGCGTCAGGTGTGGCGAGACGACCTGCGTTGACCTCGTGGATGGACCGACCGCCTCCAACCAATGAATCCGGAGCGAACCGTGTTTTGGAAAAACCGACTCGGCCCGATCAAGATGCGAGTCGGTCCCGAGCGGTTTCTGGAATTATCCATTCTGGGTTACGGATCTGGTGGCGGGCGCGGATTCGCTCCGGCGGGCCGGGGCGCGGCGGGGGCGGGTTGATGAATCGACGAGTGGTGATCACTGGGATGGGTGTGCTCGCTCCGGGAGGCGTGGGTGTCACGGCGTTCTGGGATTTGTTGACTGAGGGGCGCACGGCGACCAGGCGCATCAGTTTTTTTGACCCGTCGCCGTTCCGGTCGCGGGTGGCGGCCGAGGTCGATTTCGATGCGGGGTCGCATGGGCTGAGTCCGCAGCAGATCCGGCGGATGGACCGCGCCGCGCAGTTCGCTGTGGTCACCGCTGGTGAGGCGATCGCGGACAGCGAGATGGGACTCGCCGGCCTCGATCCACTGCGCACCGGTGTGGCGGTCGGCAGTGCGGTCGGCGCCACGATGGGTCTGGACGAAGAATACCGGGTCGTCAGCGACGGCGGCCGGCGGTGGCTGGTCGATCATGAGTACGCGGTGCCGCATCTTTATAACCATCTGGTGCCCAGCTCGATCGCGGCCGAGGTGGCGTGGGCGGTGGGGGCCGAAGGCCCGGCGACTGTGGTGTCCACTGGCTGCACGTCCGGGCTGGACGCGGTGGGCTACGCGAGCGAGCTGATCCGTGAGGGGTCCGCGGACGTGATGGTCGCGGGTGCCACGGATGCTCCGATCTCACCGATCACGGTCGCCTGCTTCGACGCGATCAAGGCGACCACACCCCGCAACGACGATCCCGGGCACGCGTCGCGGCCGTTCGACAACAGCCGTAATGGGTTTGTGCTGGGTGAGGGGTCGGCGATCTTCGTACTGGAGAATCTGGGCCATGCCCGGAAGCGGGGAGTTCACCTTTTCGCCGAGATCGCGGGATTCGCCTCCCGGTGCAACGCTTTTCATATGACCGGCCTGCGGCCCGATGGCCGGGAGATGGCGGAGGCGATCCGGGTGGCGTTACGCGAGGCGCGCGTGCGCCCGGAGGACATTGATTACATCAACGCGCACGGCTCGGGCACCAAGCAGAACGACCGGCACGAGACGGCCGCGTTCAAGCGGAGCCTCGGTGAGCACGCGTATCACACGCCAGTGAGCTCGATCAAGTCGATGATCGGTCACTCGCTGGGCGCTATCGGCTCGCTGGAGATAGCCGCCTGCGTGCTGGCGATCGAGCACGGTGTGGTGCCACCGACCGCCAACCTGCACGAGCGGGACCCGGAGTGCGACCTGGATTACGTGCCGCTGACCGCCCGCGAGCGGCGCAACGACACCGTGCTCACCGTCGGCAGCGGGTTCGGCGGTTTCCAGAGCGCCATGGTTCTGACGCGGCCGCGCGGGGGGGACCGGTGACCTCACCCACTGTCGTCACCGGCATCGGGGTCACCGCGCCTAACGGTCTCGGCACCGATGCCTACTGGTCAGCCACCTTGCGCGGGGAGACCGGCATCGGCCCGCTTACCCGCTTTGACGCGCGGCAGTATCCCGCCCGGCTGGCCGGTGAGGTGTCTGATTTCGTGGCGGAGGACCACCTGCCGAGCCGGCTGATCCCGCAAACCGATCGCATGACCCGGATGGCGCTGGTGGCCGCGGAGTGGGCGCTGGCCGATGCCGGGGTAGTGCCCGAGCGGTTGCCGGAGTTCGGCATGGGGGTGATCACCGCGGCTTCGTCGGGCGGGTTCGAGTTCGGTCAGCGTGAGCTTGAGCGGCTGTGGAGTAAAGGCGGCCGGTACGTGAGCGCCTACCAGTCGTTTGCCTGGTTCTACGCGGTGAACACCGGGCAGATCTCGATCCGCCACGGGATGCGTGGCCCCAGTGGCGTCGTGGTCAGTGACCAGGCCGGCGGGTTGGATGCGCTCGCGCAGGCCCGCCGGCAGCTGCGCAAGGGCGTGGGGCTGGTCGTGTCGGGTGGTGTTGACGGCTCCCTGTGCCCGTGGGGCTGGGTGGCCCAGCTCGCCAGCGGCCGGCTGAGCCGCCACCACGATCCCGATCGCGCCTACCTGCCCTTCGATGCCGGGGCGAGTGGGCACGTACCCGGTGAGGGCGGGGCCATCCTGGTCCTGGAGGACGCCGAGTCCGCGCGGCAACGCGGCGCGGGGAGCGGGTACGGCGAGGTCGCCGGCTACGCCGCCACGTTTGACCCCAAGCCGGGCAGTGGCCGCCCAGCGGGTCTTCGGCGCGTGATCGAGCTGGCGCTGGCCGACGCGGGAATCACCGGGCGGGAGGTCGACGCGGTCTTCGCCGACGCGGCCGCGGTGCCCGAACTCGATGGCATCGAGGCTGACGCGATCACCAGTGTGTTCGGGCCGGGCGGCGTCGCGGTCACCGCGCCCAAGACCATGACCGGCCGCTTGTACTCCGGTGGCGGGCCGCTGGATCTGGTGGCCGCGCTGCTGTCAATCCGGGATCGCGTGCTTCCGCCGACGATTAACGTCACCCTCGCCCCCCGGTACGAGATCGATCTGGTGACCACCGCCCCTCGGCGAGCGGCGGTGGACGTGGCGCTGGTCATCGCCCGCGGCCACGGCGGCTTCAACTCGGCGGTGGTCCTGCGCGGCACGCACTGACCGGCCACGACGCACGACCTGGCAGCCAGCGACGAAGGGACAACGGCCATGGTTCGCAAGGAACTGACCATCGACGACCTCACGACGATCCTCCGGGCAGCCGCGGGCGCGGATGAGCGGGTCAACCTCGAGGGCGACATCCTCGACGTGGAGTTCACCGACCTGGGGTACGACTCCCTGGCCCTGATGGAGACCGGTAGCCGGATCGAGCGGGAGTTCGGCGCGACGTTCGATGAGGACACTGTCCTGTCCGCGACGACACCGCGGGCCTTTCTCGCCGCGGTCAACGAGAGCGCGGCCCAGGGAAGCGACGGGCCGAAGGAGGAGATCTCGCTGTGACACAGGCGCTGCCCCACCGCGTGGCCACCAACACCGAGTGGAGCCTGTGCCCGGCCTGCCGAGGCATCATCTACGGCAAGCGGTGGGCGCGTAACCTGCGGGTCTGTCCCGACTGCGGCGCGCACGACCGGGTGAGCGCGCACGAGCGGATCGCGCAGCTGCTCGACGAGGGGCCGGTGGAGCTCCTCGGCCAGCCCATACCCGAAGGTGACCCGCTCACCTTCGTGGACACGATGCCCTACCCGCACCGGTTGCGGGCAGCTCGCCAGTCGACCGGCCTGGACGAGGCGGCGGTGGCCGCCAGAGGGTCGATCGAGGGCAGGCCGGTCGTGGTCGCGGTGATGGACTTCCGGTTCCTCGGCGGCAGTCTCGGCAGCGCGGTCGGCGAGCTGATCACCTCGGCGGCCGAGACCGCGCTGCGCGAGCGGACGCCACTGCTCCTGGTCACCGCTTCCGGCGGGGCCCGCATGCAGGAGGGCCTGCTCTCGTTAATGCAAATGGTGAAGACCAGCCAAGCGCTCGGCCAGCTCGACGCGGCAGGCGTGCTGAGCATCTCCTTGGTCACCGACCCGACCTACGGAGGCGTGGCGGCATCGTTCGCGACACTGTGCGACATCATCATCGCGGAACCGAAAGCGCGCTTAGGCTTCGCCGGCCCGAGGGTGATCGCGCAGACTACCCGCCAGCCGCTCCCCGCGGGCTTCCAGACCGCGGAGTTCCTGCTCGACCATGGCCTGATCGACGTGATTTGCCCGCGTGGCGCGCTGCGCTGCACCCTAGCGCGCTTGCTGGCGACCAGCGGCGGACACGCCCACCTCGCGGGCGGTTCTGGCACGACCGCGCACGGAGCCAGCGCGAGCGGCGCCGTGGTGCGCGATCCCGCCCAGCTGCCCGAGCGGGACGCGTGGCAGGCCGTCAGGCTCGCCAGGCACCTTCAGCGCCCGACCACACTGGACTACATCAGTCAGGTCTTCGAGGACTTCACGGAGCTGCGCGGAGACCGGATCAGCGGCGATTGCGGGGCCATCGTCGGCGGCACAGCCAGGATCGAGGGCAGGCCGGTGATCGTGATCGGCCAGCAGAAGGGGCACACGATCGGTGAGCTGGCCGCGCGCAACTACGGCATGCCCAGGCCCTCGGGATACCGCAAGGCCGCCCGGCTGATGCGGCTGGCCGGCAAGCTCCGCCTCCCGGTCGTCACCTTCATCGACACCCCCGGCGCCGACCCCGGCATCCAGGCCGAGGAACAGGGCCAGGCCATCGCGGTGGCGGAGAACATCCGCTTGATGGCCCGGCTCGACGTGCCGATCGTCAGCATCGTGACCGGCGAGGGCGGCAGCGGCGGCGCCCTCGCGCTCGCCGTGGCCGACCACGTGTTCGCCTGCTCCAACGCGGTGTACTCGGTGATCAGCCCGGAGGGATGCGCGGCCATCCTGTGGAACGACCCCACAATGGCGGCCGCGGCCGCGGCCGCGCTGCGTCTCGACGCCCGCGAGCTGCTGCGACTGCGCATCGTGGACGGTGTCGTGATCGAGCCGGACGGGGGCGCCCACACCGACCCTCTCCTCGCCGCGCACCGGCTGCGCGCCGTGATCACGCGGAGCCTGTCCGAACTGTCCGCGATAGAGCCCCCGCGGCTGGTCGCGCGCCGGCACGCGAGGTTCCGCGCATACGGAACCACCACTGACCTGACCGGCCTCGTCACGGTGGGGAGCAGCCACGATGATCCGGCGCCCGTCGTGTGAGCCCAGCTCGGCGGTCACCGAGCCCTGGGACCGGGCAGAGCGCCGGGACCCGGTCCCGGCGCACGAGCTCGGCACGGTGCTCGACCAGGTACGGCACCACACAACACTGTTGCTCTCCGCCCTTCCCCACCCGCCGCGGGTGCTGCGGGTACGCGCCGGCGACGTGGCCATCGATATCGAATGGGACGCCGCGGAGACAAGCCCGGCCGGGCCGACCCACCCCGAGCAGCCGGCCCCCGCGAGCGACGGCGACACCCGCCGGGTGCTGAGCGCACAAGCCGTGGGTGTGTTCTACCGCGCGCCGGAACCCGGCGCGGAACCGTTCGTGCGCGAGGGCGACATGGTGGCCCCCGGCCAGCAGGTAGCGATCATTGAGGCGATGAAGCTGATGATCCCGGTCGAGGCGGACCTCACGGGCAGGGTCCTCGAGGTGCTCAAGAGCGACGGCGAACCGGTCGAGTACGGCGAGCCGCTGTTCGCCCTCGCCCCGGCCGAACACTGGTGAGAGGCGGCCGGGAATGTTCAGCAAGGTACTGATCGCCAACCGGGGTGAGATCGCGCTCCGGATCGCTCGAGCGTGCCGGGAACTGGGTATCCGCACCGTCGCCGTCTACTCCACTGACGACCGTGACTCGGCCGTGGTCGGTTACGCTGATGAGGCCATCCAGATCGGGCCCGGCGCGGCCAGACGGAGCTATCTGAGCATCCCGGCCATCGTGGAAGCGGCGCGGCGCACCAGCGCCGACGCCATCCACCCCGGTTACGGATTCCTCTCCGAGGAAGCCGACTTCGCCGAGGTGTGCCAGGCCAACGGGCTTATCTTCATCGGGCCGCGACCCGAGGTCATCCGGCGCCTCGGCGACAAGACGGCGGCCCGCGCCCTGATGGCGGACGCCGGGCTGCCGATCCTGACCGGCAGCCCGGAACCCCTGCGCGGCATCGACGAGGCGCAGCGGGCCGCGGACAGCATCGGCTACCCCGTGATCATCAAGACGGTCACGGGCGGCGGTGGCCGCGGGATGCGCGTGGCGCGCGAGCGAGACGAGTTCGCCCGCGCGTTCGCGCACACCAGGGCCAGCGCGCAGACCCTGTCCGGGGACGGCCGGGTGTATGTCGAGAAATACCTCGACCACGCGCGGCACGTCGAGGTCCAGATACTCGCCGACCAGCACGGGAACATCGTGCACCTCGGTGAGCGGGACTGCTCGGTGCAGCGGCGCCACCAGAAGCTCCTCGAGGAGACCCCCGCACCCGGGCTGCCCGCCGGCCTCGCCGACCGGATGGGGCACGCCGCCGTCCTCGGCGCACGGGCCGCTGGCTACACCGGTGCCGGCACCGTCGAGTTCCTGGTGGACGCCCGCGGCGAGTTCTCCTTCATCGAGGTCAACTGCCGGATCCAGGTCGAGCACCCCGTCACCGAGATGGCCACCGGTGTGGACCTAGTCCAGGAACAGTTCCGGGCGGCGGCCGGGGAAGTCCTGACACTGCGGCAGCCCGACGTGTTGCCCCGCGGCAGCGCGATCGAGTGCCGGATCAACCTCGAGGACCCGGAACGGAATTTCGCCCCGACGCCGGGGCTGCTGACGGAATTCTCGCCCGCGGCCGGCCCGTTCGTCCGGGTAGACACACACGGCTACCCGGGTTACCGGGTGCCAGCCACGTACGACTCGCTGCTAGCCAAGCTGGTGGTCTGGGCACCGACCAGGGAACAAGCGGTGAACCGGATGCGGCGGGCACTGGCCGAGTTCCGGGTGAATGGCCCCGGTATCCACACCACCACGGGCTTCCTCAGCGACGTGATCAACCACCCGCTGTTCCAGTCCGCGCGACACACCACCGCCATCGTCGAGCGGGTCCTGGCCCAGCGCCAGACAAAAACAACACCAGGAGAACCAGGATTGGAGGGGTCATGCCAGAACAGGGCACGCAACGGGTCGCCCTCGTCACCGGGGCCACCAGCGGGATCGGGCTCGCTGTGACGAAACACCTCGCTTCATCGGGCCTGCGGGTCTTCATCTGCGCACGCAACGCCGGCAACATCGCACTAGTCACCAAGCAGCTCCGCGAGGACGGCCTCGACGTGGACGGCAGCCCCGGGGACGTCCGCTCACGCACGGACATACACACCATCGTCCAGGCAACCCTCGACCGATACGGGCCAGTGGACGTCCTAGTCAACAACGCCGGCCGCAGCGGGGGCGGAGTAACCGCCCAGATCGCCGACGAGCTGTGGCTCGACGTCATCACCACAAACCTCACCAGCGTTTTCCTGATGACCCGGGAAGTGCTCACCACCGGCGGGATGCTCGCCCGCGAGCACGGGCGGATCATCAACATCGCCTCCACCGGGGGTAAGCAAGGAGTGGTGCTCGGCGCCCCATACTCAGCATCGAAACACGGCGTGATCGGTTTCACCAAAGCCCTGGGCCTGGAACTAGCGAAGACCGGCATCACAGTCAACGCCGTATGCCCCGGCTATGTGGAAACACCCATGGCACAACGAGTTCGACAGGGTTACGCACAAGCATACAACACCACAGAAGACATCATCCTGGAACGCTTCCAAGCCAAGATCCCGCTCGGTCGCTACTCAACACCCGAGGAAGTAGCCGGACTGGTCGGCTACCTCACCACAGACACCGCCGCGCCGATCACCGCGCAAGCGCTGAACGTGTGCGGCGGACTAGGCAACTACTAACCGCATCCCCCGCATCCCCCGTATCCCCCGCCGCCGCGGGCTGAACAAGGAGGCAGGACACATGGCAGAGCGAACGGGCACGCGCCAGGCCGAGCACCAGATCACCGTGCTCGCGCCCGCGGACAGCGTATACGAACTGATCGCCAACGTGGCGCAATGGCCCCGGGTATTCCCACCAACCATGCACGTCGAGCACGTGCAGCGCAGTGAGTCGGAGGAACGGATCCAACTCTGGGCAACAGCCAACGGCACGGTGAAAACCTGGACATCCCGGCGCCGGCTCGACGCGGGGACACGCCGAGTGGAATTCCGCCAAGAAATCTCCCAACCGCCGGTTGCCGCGATGGGCGGGACGTGGATCGTGGAACCGCTGGCGGCGACCGAGTGCGTGGTGCGGCTGCAGCACCACTACCGGGCGGTCGACGACGCCGCGGAGAATCTCGCGTGGATCGAGCGCGCGGTCGACCGCAACAGCAACGCCGAGCTCAACGCCCTGAAATCAACCGCGGAACTCGGCAACAACCACAACAACCTGACAATGACCTTCGACGACACCGTGCAGATCACCGGCTCAGCCCAGGACGCCTACGAATTCATCTACGACGCCACAAAATGGGCGCAACGCCTGCCGCACGTGACCCGGGTGTCGCTGACCGAAGACGTGCCGAACATCCAACTACTAGAAATGGACACCCAGACCAACAACGGATCCATGCACACCACAACATCAGTACGGATCTGCTTCCCACACAACAAAATCGTTTACAAGCAGACCGGGCTGCCCGAGCTCATGACCGTGCACACCGGCCGCTGGCTGCTGGAGGAGAATGCCGGGGGTGTCGCGGTGACCTCGCGACACACAGTCGTCATCAAACCCTCAGCCATCACACCAGTACTCGGCGCCGGCAAGACCGTGACAGACGCGCGGAACTTCGTACGCACCGCGTTGAGCACGAACAGCCTGGCCACACTCGGTCATGCGCGGTCGTTCGCCGAGCAGCGCCGGCGCTGAGGCTGGTCATGACGCTGAGGCTGGTCATCGAGAACACCCGCTGTGCGGCGGTGTCTCCTGGCTGGGCATCCGGCGGGCACGCACCTGCTCGCGTAGTTCACGGTGCAGGATCTTCCCGTTGGGCGAGCGCGGAATGTATTCTCGCAACTCCACGTGCCGCAGGCGCTGGTAGTACGGGACCTGGCCGTTGACGAACTCGGCGATCTCGGCCAGGTCAGCCGCGCCGTCGCGCGACACGATGAGCGCGTAGGCGACGGCGCCGCTGAACTCGTCGGGGTAGTCGACGACGGCGCAGTCGGCTACCGCGGGGTGGCGGTGCAGAACCCGCTCGATCTCCGCCGGCGCGACGAGCTCGTTGTCACACTTGAAGACGTCTTTGAGCCGGTCGACCACGAACAGGTAGCCCTCGTCGTCAAGGTAGCCGACATCGCCGGTGGACAACCAGCCCTCGGCGTCGATCGCGTTGTCGCCAGAGTCCAGGTAGCCCACCATGAGCTGGGGCCCACGAATTTGGACCTCGCCGCGCGCCTCGATCAGCAGGGGCTCGCGTGTGTCGACATCGACGATGCGGCACTCCGTACCGACCACCGGCGGCCCCACCGAGCCGATCTTCGAACGGTCGAACCGGTCAATGTGGGTCGACGCCGAGGTCTCCGCGAGCCCGTAGCCCTGCAGGACGGGGATCCCGAAGTGCTCGGACAGGGTAGTGGCGGTCGCCGGGGCCAGCGCGGAGCCACCGGACAGGAAAACTCGCACGCTGTGCAGCCGCAGTCCGGCCAATCGTGGATCGGCGGCCAGGCGCGCCATCTGTACGGGCAGGCTGTAGTAGTGCGTGGCCTGGCACTGGTTGGCGATCGTGATCGTTTCCACGACATCCTCGGCTGCGCTGAGCACCTGGGTCGCGGTCACAGTGGCGGCGATGTTGAGGAATATCGGGTGGAAATTCGGCAAGCAATTGAGAATCACCGAGCTGCTGTCGAGGTGATGCGCCCGCGCGGTCTGCGCCGCGTTGACCACGAGGTTGCGATGCGTCAACTGGACCGCCCGAGAAACGCCTGTCGTGCCGCTGGTGAACTGGATGCAGATCACGGCCTCGGGATCCCGATCCATCCCGGGCAGCGGCTGCCCGGACGTGGCCGCGACCAGCTCAGCGAGTGTCGGCGCGTCCCGCGGGGTGCCCTCGGCATCCCGGTGCGTCAGGACGACCAGCTCCAGGTCGGGAAGCCGGTCTCGGAGGGTGCTGAGCCGCCGGTAGACCTCGGGTGGCACGACGACGGCCCGAGCCCGGGAGATACCCAGCACGTGCACCAGGCCGTCCTCACGCAATAGCGGGTTCACGATCGCGATGATGTTGCCGCTCCGAGCGATGCCGTAGTACGCGACGGCGAACGCGGTGTCGAGCACCGCCGCCAACCCGACGACGGCTGCCGTCTCGCCCAGCGCGCCCCGAATGGCGACCGCGCACCGGGACACCTGGTCGTCCAGCCGCGCATACGTGACCGCACCCTCAGGCGTACGGAGCGCCACCCGGTCCGGTATGCGCCGCGCTGCCCGGCGCAGCAGGTCGTCGACCCGTGGACCACCAGTATCGAGCGCGGCCAACGGATCATCTGATGACGACGGCCCGGTGGACACTCGGCCCGAGCCAACGCTGCTCTGCTCACGCACAGCCAATCTCCTTGACTAAGATGAGCACCACGACGGTGCGTACGACGACGGCGTTGACCCCGAAACGTGCTGGGCTCAGCTCCGCTAGGGCACAGTGCTCTCGATAAGGTGCAAGTAGGGGCCGGCCGGCCGGACCGCCTCGACCTTCAGCCCGGCCTGCTCGATGAGCTCCACCAGTCCGCGCTCAGTGTGCCTCTTGCCACCGACGTTGAGTAGCAGGAGCAGGTCCATCCCCGTGTTGAACTTCACTTCCGGGTTGCCGTCGACCAGGTTCTGGATGACGGCGACCCGGGCCCCGGGCCGTGCGGCCGAGACGACGTTGCGCAACGTCGTCACTGTTCTCTCGTCGTCGCACTCCAAGATGTTCTTCAGCACGTACAGGTCCGCCTCCACGGGCACCGCGGCACGGCAGTCACCGGGCAGCAGACGGGCCCGCGAGGCGAGCGCGCCACCCTCGCGCAGTCGCGGGTCCGCGTTCGCCACCACGCCCGGCAGGTCGAGCAGTACCCCGTTGAGGTGCACGTTTCGCTGCAGCAACGTGCTCAACAGATGGCCCTGGCCGCCCGCGATGTCGACGACTGTCCGTACCTCGCTCAGGTCAAGCGCGTCGGCCACGACCTCAGAGGACAGGTTGCTGGATTGAGTCATCGCCCGGTCGAAGACATCCGCCGACTCCGGCGCGTGCGCGTGCAGCCAGGCGAAGAACTCGTCACCGTACAGGTCGTGGAAGACATCCCGGCCAGTCCGCACGGCCTCGTCCAGCTTCGGCCACGCCTGCCAGGTCCACGGCTCGGTAACCCACATGACCATGTAGCGCATGCTGCGCGGCGCGTCGCGGCGAAGCAGCCGGGACGGGTCGGTGTGCACGTACCTGCCCTGGCCGTCCTCAGCGAAGAACCCATGACAGGCCAGCGCGCGCAGCAACCGGCGCAGCGCCCCGGGCTCGGCGCCCACGAGTGCGGCGAGCCGCTCGGCTGACGCCGGCTCGCCACCCAGCACGTCGGCCAGCCCGAGCTTCACCGCCGCACGCAACACGGCGGCGAACCCAGCGGCGAGCGCGAGTTCCCGCACGACCGTCACCGGCGCGGTATCGCTCATAACTGTCCTAGTCATGACATGACCTCTCTACTCGACGAAGACCATTCGGACCAGATGCCGCCATAACCGGGACTCCAACCACCGATTTACGGCAAACCACGCTGGCGCGGCACGCCCAGACCACCCCGACCAAGATCACGCGGGCGAGGGCGAAGCCCTCGCCCTCAGAGATCTCCAGCCCGGAGAACTTGATGCCCGAAAGGACATTATTCAACCATGCGGCGTTCCCCGCGAAGCTCTCGGGGCCGCCGGCATCGGACCGCTCCAGGGAGTCGGGATTGAGGTAGTCATCGTGAATGTACTCCTCGACACTGCTGACATCGCCGGAGGCGAAAGCGTCGAACATGCGACGGACAGCCGTGATGCCGGTGCTCATCATATACTCCTTGTGCGACAGAAAACGCGATCTTCCATTCGCAGCTCCATTGGAACACGACGATTGTGTCGCGACAAGAGAAATCTCAGCGTACCGAGTGATCTCCCACCGGGATGCGACCAGTTCTGCAGGTGTCTTCTATCTACCCTCCAGCAGCTCCTGGGATGCTCTGCTCAGACATCGTGCGCTGCTTTTTTGGTTCGACCGGCAGGGTTTCCTCCGCCCAAACCTGGTCTCGGCTCCGCGAGCGCAGGACAGACACCATCATATATCCTTGGGGAGGGGAACGAATGGGCGCGGCAGGTTACAAGGCCGAGGTCACCGACGTCTTCAACCACGCGGCCGCGACGTACGACCGGTTGGGTGTTGAGTTCTTCACCCCGATGGGCAGGCGCCTAGTCGAGCTGATAACGCCCCAGGTCGGCGGCCGAGTGCTCGACGTCGGCTGTGGCCGTGGCGCCTACCTGTTCCCCGCAGCAGCCGCAGTAGGCGCGGCAGGGCATCTAGTCGGCATCGACATCGCGCCGGCGATGATCGAAGAGGCCAGGCGCGAAGCCGACCTGCTCGAGTTGGGCAGCGTCGAGCTGGTCGTGATGGACGCCGAGGACCCACGGTTCGCGCCGAGTTCGTTCGACTACATAATCGGCAGTTTCAGCATCATCTTCCTGCCGGACTCGTTCGCTGCGCTGACGCGGTTCGGTACGCTGCTGGCACCCGGCGGAAAGCTTGCCTTCACCAGCCCGGCGTTCACCCACGGCACGTTTCATTTCCTTCCCCCACTGTTTACCCACATCATCACTAACGAGATCCTCTACCATATTCCCGAGAAGTGGCAACCGCACCGGTTGATGGAGCTCCAGTATTCATGACTGGTGGAGCGCGACGTGCTGGCCTCGGCACTCGGCGCGGCCGGTTTCGACAATGTCGTCATCCGCGACGAGCCTGTGCGGATGGTCACCAGTTCCGGCCGTGACTGGGTGGCCTGGTCGCGTAAGCAGGGCATGCGGCTGCTGTGGAACAACCTGCCGGAGCAGTCACGCCGCGAACTGGAGAAGTCAATCATCGACGAACTCGACTCGCGACGATCTACCAACGGGCTCATCACAATGGAGATGCCGGTTCGGTACGTTATCGCCGACGTCACACCCCAACCGCACACCAGCAACACAGGCGCGGCATGAAGACGCATACGGTCTTGGGCCGCGCTGACCTGACCTAATCCCGGCGGGCGCGCGGACAGTCCTCGCCTTCGCGACTGATCGTTGATCAATCGACAAGATGATCGGGTTGTACTCCTTTACCTGAAGCGCGAAGACCTGATTCATGCAGAGCTGCCGGGTAACAAGTGACGCAAGCTGAAGTGCAAAATCTCTTTAACGCGATCGGTGTTATCGGTGTTACTGTAGCGTCACACCTTGAAGTGGAACTCGCGTAGCACGCTCTTCGAAGTGGATGCCGCGACCCGGGTCAGCTCCCAGTCGCCGGTGTTAATATTAGATTCCTTGTCGAACCCCAACCATCGCCCAGCCATTCTCCTTCCCGTGGGATCGATCAACAGTTGGATGGCGCCACGGTACACCGCACCCTTGTAGTATCCGGTCGGCGAGGTCCGCTCGATCCACGTGCCGGTCACTGTTGAATCGCTGACCGAGAGGTCAAGGGTCAGCAGTGAGTTTAACGTGTTCACCAGACTCTGGCCCGACAGCTGATTCTCCTGCTGGTTGAGCACGACGTAATGCTCACCGACGAACTCACTTTCACGTGCTGAGCTGTAATAGACGTATCGACTGCGCCAGACGCCAGCGAGACGACGGCCTCCCTCAGACGGTGGAGCGGCTTCCGACGCATCAGCTTCGAGGGTCGAGATAGCAGGTGCTACTGCGGCCAACGACAGCCCGGCTGCGAGCTTGAGGAGGAGTGCGCGTCATCGATATTGGCGTCGATGTGCTGGGCCAAGGCGGCACTCAATCGCCCGAATTCGTGCACGTCCATCTCGTCAAGCCGTTCCACGAGAACCGCCAAGTCCGACTCGGTATCACTAGGAAGCGGTGCGGACACATCACTTGAGAGCAACCCGGGAATCCTCGAAATGATTTCTGCGTCTCGACTAGCCGAATCTCGTGAGCCGAAGTCGGCGCAATCACTCACCAGATCCGCGACGCCGCATTCGTAGATTTCGGCCAGTTTGGTAAGCACGTGAAGCGAGGGGGCGTACCCGGTTGGCGACGGCCACAATTCCCAAACTGGCGCGCCAAGAACCACACGGCGCCGCCCAAGCCCAGAAAGAATGGAGGTGGCACCCGGTGGGCGCTGAAAGCCCGGATCTGGTGACCGCGAAGCGGCTCCTCGACGACCTCAAGCTGCGTGGCTTCGCGTTCCGGCGGACCGCCCCACTGATCATTCCCGGGAGTGGGCTAGTGGACCGCCGAGTGGAGGGCAGCGCACTCACGGTGCTCACCGACGTCCTGACCTGGGAACCAAAACCATGAACCACCAGCCCTGCCACGCACACCCTACGAGCCCCGGCCGGCGGCCGATCCCCCCACCGCTCTCGGCTGCCGGCCGGTTCCACCATTACCCGGCGCATGCATGCCACCGTGCAGCGACAGCGACGCGATCACCGATAGCAGAGACCAGCGACGAGTCGTTCCACGCTGCCGCCACCGGCGGTACACGGTAGTCTTAGTGACACCTGCCCGAATGGTGATCTTGCCAATAGATAGTGCCAGATAACCGCCCTCGGTAAGCTCGGCATAGACCTGGGGTATTCACCCCGATCTTTATGATCATGGTTTCGGAGGGTGTCGGGACAGTGAAAGGTGTCCCTGAACTGCGATGATACGGGTTGTTGAGGACCGTATCGGCTGCGAGGAAGGGACACCTTTCGGGTGCAGGCTACAAGGAGTCGGCGTGGTGTGGTGGATCCCGCGCTGGCGTGGTCGGAGAAGTTGTCGGTCGAGGTCGGTGGGGCGGGAACGGTGGCGGCGGCTGGGGTGGTGTTGCCGCGGTTGCTGGCTGATTGGCTCGGGTTGTGCACCGAGTTGGCGGAGGTGATGGCCAGGTCGGGGTTTGTCCCGTTGCGGCATCGGGGTCGGGCTGATCTGCCCCAGCCCGCCTCGTCACCCACGCCAGACACAAGATCCTCAAAATCCCGCCCGGCTGGGAATGGGCCCCCGACCTGACCACCGCGTGGGAACACCTCCAAGCCCCGCACTCCGCCTAACCCACCCACCACCGACCCGACCAACCAACACCACCCGGCCGAACCGTGGAACCCGGCGCCCACCCGAGCCCCATCGGGACCACCACCATACCCAAGATCACTATCTGCGCCGATCACGCCCCAGAAACCAGACAATCATGGAATTGTGGATCAGCGTGAATGATCTAGACAGGCGGCGCGAAACACCGCGGAGCGAACCTGCGCGGTGTGCCCTCCGGGCCGAAGGGTACCCGGGATGGGCCGCTCTCCAGGCAAATGGAACTCCTATTGCATTATATACTCAACCCTGCTACACTTAACCTTAGTGCAACATGAGTACCATTACTGGTGGGAGGTTTCTGTCGTGCCCGAAACACCCACTGATGCGGATGTCGTGGTCGTTGGCGCCGGGCCGACTGGGCTCGCACTGGCCACAAAGTTGATCTTGTCTGGCGTCGATGTGATCTTGTTGGATCGGCAGGCCGCCGGAGCGAACACCTCCCGAGCCACCATTGTGCATGCCCGCACCCTGGAGGCACTCGAGGAACTACAGGCGACTCAACACCTGGTCGCTGAGGGACAGACCTGCACCCGATTCACCGTGCGCACCCGCCGCCGGCCTCTGTTGACGACTCGGTTCGAGGCGCTACCCACCAGGTACCCTTTCGCGCTACTCATTGCGCAAGATCGCACCGAGGCTATACTGCTCGACCGGCTCCACGAGCTCGGCGGGCAAGTTTATCGGCCATACGTGTTCGAGTCGATGACCCAGGACCACGCAGGTGTCACGGTCACCGTGACCGATCCGACCGGAACAACACGGCAGATCCGAACCCGCTATCTGGTCGGCGCCGATGGTATGCACAGCGCGGTACGCGATCAGGCCGCCATCGGATACACCGGAGGGACACGCTCCGAGTCCTTCATGCTCGGTGACGTTCGCTTGGACCGAGACCTGCCCGCCGAGAATGTGTCGATTTACCTCGGCCGTAACGGGCTGTTCATCATCATCCCACTGCCCGGCGGTGTCTACCGGATGATCGGCGCAACCGACCAGACTTCTGAACATCCCACCGCCGCTGACCTTCAGGCTCTGCTGGACACCTCCGGGCCAGCCGATACCCAGATCACCGAGCTGGTGTGGAGCTCACGGTTCCGGGTCCACCACCGCCTGGCCAAGAACTACCGAGCCAAGCGGGTCCTACTCGCCGGAGATTCCGCCCACGTGCACAGCCCGGCCGGTGGGCAAGGAATGAACACCGGCATCCAGGACGGGATCGCCCTTGGCCATGCACTCGCCGCCGTCTTGATAGGCAGCCCGGACACTGTGCTGGACACCTACGCCACACAGCAGCGTCACGTCGCCAAGCAGGTGATCGCCACCACAAGGTGGCTAACCCGGCTCTGGTTCCTCCCCCGCCCGGCACGCCCGCTACGCGACGCCATCATGCGCACCGCCAACCACATCCCCTTTATACGCCGCCGGATGGCCATGCGAATATCCGGTCTAGGGTATCGCCAATGCGCACCAACAAACGAGATAAACCGGCGGCAGACACAACGGCAACGAACGTGACCAGCACGCCCCATCTCGCGCCTCGATCTCACACACTCCACAAACCTTCACCCCCCCAGCGCCCTACGAGGTAGCCATGATCGATTCTATGAGGTAGCCATGATTGATTCTACGGACTGCTCGACGCCTGTGACACTCCTCCCCGGTGGTGGCCGCCCGCTACGTGTCCACGGCAATCAATGGTCGATCAAGGTCACTGGCGCCCAGACGGCGGGCGCCCTCGCCGTGACGGAGGCCACCTTTGCTCCCGGGGCCGGTGCCCCGCACCATCTGCACCGCGCACACGAGGAATGCTTCTACGTCCTGAGCGGTCGTTTTCGATTCCGGGCGGGGGAGGCTTCCATATCAGCCGACACGGGTAGTTTCTTCTACGTGCCACGTAACGTTGCTCATAGCTTCGAAAACATCGGCGAGACCCCCGGCCGGTTGCTGGGCATCATCACACCCGCCGGTTATGAGCAGTACTTCATCGAGATGAACGACTTGCCACCCGGCTCCCCCGACGTCGGAACACTCACAGCGATCTTCTCGAAGTACGACCACGAACTGGCCTAAAGAACGGGGGCCTCTCCCGTCGATCAAGTAACTTGAGTGACAAATGTGTGTCGCGGTATGCCTCAGCGATATCCTCTACCGAGAGCTTGACAGCAGGAGAGACTGACGTCACGGGTGACGACAAAGACAACGATCGGTAACCTCCCTATCCCATGAACCCAGAGACGCCGCGTGAATCTCCGCCGGGCAAGTGGGGGAAGTGACCGTGACAGTCACTGGCCGCATCGTGGTATGGCCACGGTGCACAAGAAGTGCCATCAAAAAAGAGCGCCCAGGACACCACCGGGGGCACGGTCGTTTCAAGATCAAATAAGTGGCCGGTGACTCCACCGCGACCCACCGTCCAAGGTCAATCCCGACCGCGCGTGGGCGCCCCGCCCGCGCTGTGGTTCCCGAACTCAACACCAGAGCTCTCACACCGCCTTTGACCAGCGTTCCTGTTGAGTTCGGGAACCACAGCGCGGGCGGGACCCGGGAGAGGATGCGCGATCACCGCAACCCTACAAATGATCTAAAAAAGATCGTGCAACCGGGGCCTGCGCACGGTGAGGGATGTACGGGTGACGATCAGCGGGCCAGGGTGCTGTGCGCGGTGCGGGGCTCGGCTACGCCGGGTCCGGGCGCGGAGTGATGCGCTGGGTGAGGGGTCCTGGTCGCCCCGCCCGGTACCCAAGGCGATCGTGAAGGGCCAGGGTCACGAAAGCGGGACAACCAGGCGCTCAACGAGCAACTCGCCGACGACCTCCACCGCTGATACCCCGCACTTCTACCAGCCGGTCGACTATCTGTGGCAGGCCACGATGTTCCAGCCGGCCGGCGGTATGGACATGATTGTCAAGGCGTTCCAGAAGAAGCTCGAGCAGGTCATCAAGCTCGAAGCCGAGGTCATCGGGATGACACTGCTCGGCGAGGAGGGCGTCGCGGTTGAGTACCGGCACGCGAGTCAGGTGCACACCGAGGTGGCGGACTACTGCGTGAGCACCATCCCGCTCCCGGTACTCCAGAACACCAGGCTGTCCAACTTCTCGCCGGGATTCCATGAGGCGATCCAGGCAGTGAAATTCGCGGCCACCTGCAAGGTGGGTTGGCAGGCCAACGAGCGCTTCTGGGAGGACGACCCGGACAACATCTACGGCGGCATCAGCTGGACTGATCACACCATTACCCAGATGTGGTACCCGTCCAACGACTATTTTTCGCAGAACGGAACCCTGACAGGCGCGTACAACTTCGACGACTGTGCCGAAGCACTCGGCAATATGGAACCCAAGGACCGTCTGAAAGAAGCCCGCCAGGGCGCAGCCGAGCTGCACGGGCAGTTCACGGACGAGGATATCGTTCCCACCGGCAAGGGCGTCTCCATCGCGTGGCACAAGGTGCCCTACCAGTTGGGCGGCTGGGCCGCGTGGAACCCCAGCAACTCCGAGCACATGCAGGCGTACAAGCAACTGCTCCAGCCCGAGGGCGATAACCGCTTCTTCGTCGCGGGAGATCAGGCGTCCCCCTCCCCGGCTGGCAGGAAGGAGCCATGATGTCGGCCCACTACGTGATCGAGCAGATTCTCGGAATTATCCCGTTCTCTGTGACCGAGCCCGTTGTTAAGGTCCCGGACTCCGCCGCCCTCACCCAGGGCTTGAGCTGAGCCCACTGGTTCCGGATCGGCGCGCCTAATCGTGGGGCGGCTGCTTGGTGGGGGCGCTTCGGCGGGGGTGAGCGTCGGCGGGGGGCTGGTGTTCGTTGTCTTCGTCGGTGGGCTCGGGGTGGTTCGCGGGTTCGCGGCGGCGCCAGTTGCGCGGGAGGGAGGACTCGAGCACGTCGTCGACGGTGATGACGCCGATGACCTGGTCGTCGACGACGACGGGCAGGTTGAGCAGGTTGTAGTCGGTCATCAGCAGAGTGATGTCGACCAGGTCGGCGTCGGGGTGGACCCGGATGGGGTCGCGGTCGGCGACGGCGCGCAGGAGAGCGTCGGGGTCGGCTTGGACCAGGGCGACCAGGCTGGCCGCGCCGCGCAGCTTCCCCCGGTGGTTGAGGCTGTACACGGTGGTCAGGGCCTCGGGTTGCAGGGTGCGGGCGGTGCGCACCCGCTCCAGCGCGGCGGCGACCGGGGTGTCGCGCGGCAGGGCAAGGAAGTCTAGGCTCATCAGCCCGCCGGCGCTGGTCGGGTTGTAGCCCAGTAACGCCGTCACCTTGGTACGCTGACCCGCAGGGAGCAGCTCGAGGACGGGTTGGCGCCGAGGCTGAGGCAGGTCGGCGATGGCGTCGGCGGCATCGTCGGCACGCATCCGGGCCAGCACACCGGCGATCTCGGGGTCGGTGCGGTCGCGCAGCAACCGGGACTGGCGGTCGTCGTCGAGTTCCTCGAACACGTCGGCCTCCAGCTCGGGGTCGGCGTGGACCTGATCGAGCAGCTCGGTCTGCTCCTGACGAGAGGCCTGTTCAAGCAGGTCGGCGATCTGCGCGGGCTTGAGCCGGCGTAGCCGGCCGGTCGGGGTGCGCAGCAGCACCGAGGGCTTGTGCCCGATCAACGCTTCGAACGCCTTCCAGTCCCGGCACCCGGAGTCGGCGGGCTCACCCTCGCCGTGCTGGTCCGGGGCGGACCGGGTCAGCCCCAGGGTCCGGCGCCACCATTTGTTCTTGCGGGTGTCCACCCCGGCCAGCACCCAACCGTCGCTGGTGTCGAGAAGCTCCAGGTCATAGGCCCGCACCAGCCGCGCCCGGGGGATGTCGATGAGCCGGTGGCCGAGGATGTCGGCGCGGAGCAGCACCTCGCCGTCGCGCCGCCCAAACTCCCGCAGGTCGACCCGGGCACTGGCCAGCAGCACCTGCTCGGTGTCCCAGTCGGTCACGGTCTCGGCGGGCACGAACACCGAGCGCCCACCGATGTCCGCGACAAGCCCGGGGACCAGCGGGTAGTCGGCGCCACGCAACCGGACGATCACGTCGGACAGCTGGCCCAGTTTCTGCCCGCGAGCCCCGACCACAGCTCGGCTGACCAGCCGCGACAACGACAGCGTTCGTCCGGACGTGGCGGCCTGAGAATCAGTGTCGGGATTCTGGTGCGGGGTGTTGCGCGGCGGCTGCGGGGTCATGCTCATGACCGAAGCTTCCTTCTGTGGGCATCGGTAGGCTAGTGGCCGGCAAGAGCGAGTTGGACGACGCGGACGACGACCATGCCCGCGGCGATGACCAGGTAGCCGCGCAGCACGGTGAGCCCGAGCCGGCGGCCGGTGCTCAGCGTAGGCCGGGTGAGCAGGGCCAGTGGCGGCATCCGCCAGGTGGCGCGCAGGCGGCGATCAAGCAGCGGTGGATCGGTGCCTGCCGGCGCGGGGCGCACCCGGCGTCCGATGAGCAGCGCGATGCCGGCGATCACGGCCAGGGCGGCGCCGGTGGCGAGGATGGTCAGGATCGCGGCGCTGGTGATGCCGGGGAAGACCACGGCGGCGGTGAGCACGGTGGAGAGCATCACTAGCACCGCGATCACCACCGAGGTGAACACGTTCAGCGCCCGGCCGTTGACCCAGGGACCCAGGACCTGGCGGTCGTTGCACAGCAGCAGCAGGAACACCGTCGCCGAGGGCAGCAACACCCCGGCCAGGGTCTGCACGCCCTCGGTGAGCAGCCCCAGCGGGCTCCCCGGGATGATCACGATTACCGCCGCGCAGACCAGCAGCCCGGCGAAGGCCAGGTAGAAGCTTTTCGCCTCGCGTGGGCTGCGGTGCAGCGAGTGCCGCAGGCCCAGCACGTCGCCGATCGCGTAGGCCGTCGCGAGGGAGACGGCGGCGGCGCCGATGATGCTGGCGTCGATCAGCGCGAGCGCGAACAGCACCCCCGCAGCCTGGTTGACGTGGGTTCCCAAGCCAACGGCGACCCCACCGGCGTCGGTGAACCGCCCGAGCTCCGGGCGCCCGGCGAACGCGGTGGTGCAGAAGGCCATCAGCGCCCCCGCGCCCAGGACCACGATGACGATGCCGATCCACAGATCGGCCTTCTCATAACCGATGAACCTCGGGGTGATCCGCTTGTCGATGATGTAGGACTGCTGGAAGAACAGCTGCCAGGGCGCGACGGTGGTACCGACGATCGCGATGATCAGCAGCAGCACCGTGGACAGCTCCGCCCCGGCGGGCATCCCGGGTACCACGAAGTCGTGGGCGACTGTGCTCAGCGGGGGGTGGGCCATGACCAAGATTGGCACCAGCAGCAGGCTGCCCACGACGAGCACCAGACAGACCCGCTCAAAGCGCCGGAAACTCCCCGTGGACGCCGCCGCGATGACCACCGCGGCGGCGATCAGCACCCCGGGCACCTTGGGCAGCCCGAGGTAGGACAGCCCAAGGCTGATACCGATGAACTCCGTGACGATGGTCAACGCGTTGAGCAGGAACAGATCGATCACACTGAACGCGCCCCAGAACCGCCCGAACCGCTCCAGGATCAGCCGGGCGTGCCCGACCCCGGTCACCGCGCCCAGGCGCAGCACCATCTCCTGGTTGACATACAACACCGGGACCAGCAGCAACAACGTCCACAGCAGCCGGGTGCCGTAGTTCTGCCCGGCCTGGGTGTAGGTGCCGAACGCGCCGGCATCATTGTCCCCAACCATCACGATCAGGCCTGGGCCCACGATCGCCAGCAATGTCTTCACCCGGGCCGACAGGCTGGTAGGAGTGCCCTCGTCACCCTGGCGGATCGTACCCATCGCGCCCTGGATGTCACCCAGATGCGCCTCATCCAACACGGCGCTGCCGCCCGGTGGGGCGACGCCCCCGCTGGCTCCCGTGGTCTCGGTGGTCATCAGATCATCCCGTCAGACGGGCACCGCCAACGGCTCATACGCTGCGGTCAGCCCTGATCGGCGCGTGGACAGTGGACATGCGGCACCGGTCTATGACTGCCATCGATACCCATGACCCACCTCCTCATCGCCGGGGCACACGCGGGTGCCACCACCAGGTCCACGCGGCACTAGACGCCGCACAAAAGACTGAGCCCCAACCCAGATGAGTGTCAAGCGACAATCCACACGTTGACTTTCCGCTCACGCACACCCTATCCGGTCCGGTGATCGCAGGTGGGGTGGTGTGGGGTCAGAGGGATGTGGTGATGGCGGTGGCGAGGTTGGTGAAGCGGCGGTCGGTGGTGAGGCCGGTATGCATGTGGTTCATGACGTAGCCGACGGTGGTGCGGGTGGGCGGGTGGGCGCAGCCGAGTGAGCCGCCGCGGCCGCCGCGGCCGAAGGACTCCGGGCCGAGGAGGGGGAATGTGGTGGAGGGCAGTGCGTAGCCGAGGCCGAAGCGGGTGTGGACGCCGAGGGTCTGGTCGAGGGCGTCGGACTGGGGAGTGGTGGCGGTGGTGAGGGTGGCGGGAGTGAGGAGGGGGTAGCCGTCGGTCGGGTCGATGAGGGCGTTGTAGAAGCGGGCAAGGGCGCGGGCTGTGGTGATGCCGTTGGAGGAGGGGATTTCGGCGGCGTGGACCCGGGGGTCGTTGGGGTCGATGCGGGGGGTGGTGACGGCGCTGGCGCGGCGTAGCGCGGTGGAGTCTGGGTGGCGGGCGGCGGGGGGTTCGATGAGTCGGCTGACCCGGTGCTGGTGGGCGGGGGGTAGACCGATGTAGGCGTCAAGGTTGAGGGGGCCGGCGATGTCGTCGGCGAAGAAGGTGCCGGGGGTGCGGCCAGTGATGCGGCGGATGACTTCGCCGACAAGCCACCCGAAGGTCTGCGCGTGGTAGCCGTGAGCTGAGCCGGGCGGCCAGCGGGGGTGTTGTGCGGCGAGAGCGGTGGTCATGGGGTGCCAGGCGAGCGCGCTGGCCAGCGGTATGGGCGTGTCGAGGGCGGGCAGGCCGGCGCGGTGGGACAGCAGCCAGCGGACGGGGATGTGGTGTTTGCCGGTGGCGGCGAACTCGGGCCAGTAGTCGGCGACGGGGGCGTCCAGGTGCAGTTCGCCTCGTTGCGCCAGGAGGTGGGCGCAGGTGGCCGTGAAGCCCTTGGTGGTGGAGAAGACGTACTGGAGGGTGTCCTCGGCCCAGGGGGTGCCGGTGGTGAGGTCGGCGATGCCGCCCCACAGGTCCACGACGCGGCGACCGCGGTGGTAGACACACAGCGCGGCACCTACTTCACCGTGGTCGCGGAAGTTGGCGGCGAAGGCGTCCCGGACGGCCTGGAAACGGGGGTCGGTGGTGCCGTGGATGGGTGTCACGTGACCTCCGCAGGATGGTGGGCGGCGAACTCGGCGGGCAGCGGGCCGGCGTGGAAGCGGGCCACGGTGAGCAGGAACTCGATCTCCTAGCGCAGGTTTGTCCCGCCCGGGCCGGTGATATCGCCATGACCGAGTGAAACCGCCATGGTAGCTCGGAGATGATCGCGCAATCATGGGTTGTGTGCCGACCGGTCGAGTGGGGGCTGCACGGGGGCCGGTGGCCATCGCGGTCGCGGTGCTGCTCGTCTTGTGGGTCGTCCCGGCGTCCGCGTCGGCGTTGGGTGACCCTACCGTGGCGGGGTGGGTGACCAGCGCCGATCGTGGGCGTCTGCTGGCCCCGGTACCGGGACTCGTACGGTCGCGACCAGGTGTGCGTCCCGCTGGGACCATGTCGGTGGCGCTGAACCCGGCGCGGCGTTTTCAATCGATTGCCGGGTTCGGTGCGAGTCTGACCGAGTCGTCGGCATGGTTGATCAACACTCGGCTGACTCCGGGTGCCCGAGCTCGGCTGCTTGAGGATCTGTTCGACCCGGTGTCCGGGGCGGGGATCAGCTATCTGCGCCAGCCGATCGGGGCGAGCGACTTCGCTCTGGACGACTACACTTACGATGATCAACCGGCGGGCCGGGTAGATCCAGCCCTGACCGAGTTTTCGATGCGCCGGGACCAGACGCAGGTGTTCCCGCTGCTCGCGCAGGCCCAGGCGGTCAACCCGGAACTGCGGGTGATGGTGTCGCCGTGGAGCCCACCGGGGTGGATGCGCTCGGGTGATGGTGTGACCGCCGAGGCGGGGCGGTTGCGGCCAGAGTTCTATCCGGCTTACGCCGAGTACCTGACCCGCGTGGTGGCCACCTACCGCGACGCCGGTCTCCCCGTGGACGCGGTGACGATGCAGAACGAGCCGGCGGGGTCACCGCCGGGCTATCCGGCGATGGACATGTCGGCTGCCGAGCAGGCCGCCTTCGCCCCGGTGTTAGCGGCGGCATTGGGCCGGGCGGGGCTATCGCCGCGGGTGTTGGCGTTGGATCACAACTGGGATCGGGTGGATAAGGCCCGTGCGGTGTTGGCCAACCCGAAGGCCGCCGCGGTGCTCGGCGGGGTGGCGTTTCACTGCTATGGCGGCGACCCGGCGGAGGAGTCCCAGCTGCCGGCGGGGACCGCGGTGTATGTCTCGGAGTGCAGCGGGGGAGATTGGTCGCCCGATTTCGGTGCCAGTCTCCACTTCGCGGCCCACAGCTTGATCATAGGCGCGCTCGGCGGCGGCGCCCGAACGCTGATCTTCTGGAATGTCGCGCTGGACCCTGAGCACGGCCCGCACCATGGCGGCTGCGCCGAGTGCCGAGGGGTGGTGACCATCGACCCGGCCACCGGCAAAGTCACCCGCAATGTCGAGTACTACCTACTCGGCCAACTCGCCAGGGTGGTGCGCCCGGGCGCGATACGGGTCGCCACCACCTCCAGCGACCCGAGCGCGATCGAGGCTGTGGGATTCGCCAACGTGAACAGAACCCTCGCCGCGGTCGTCTATAACCGCAGCGGCGCCGACCAACCGGTGGTGCTGGGCACTGGGCGCAGCCAGGTCAGCACCACCGTGCCCGCCCGATCGCTGGCCTCCTACTCGTGGACCGACCTGCCCTGATGGCGCTGCGCTCACACTCGAAGAACACGAAAGGGGCGTCTTGGTAGCTGGAGTCCGTGAAAAACAATACATATTGTTACCAATCAGGAAATTTTTTCACTTTTAGCGTAACGATGGTCCTCGAATGGGCGATGGGGTGACGAAGGCAGCCTCGACGGACGCCACCGTTCGAAGGATTCTTGATCATGATCGAGGTATCGGAACCGTCGTCGCGCGCTCGAGCTAGGGCTGTGGTCGCGGTCCCGGCCACCAGCCCCATCCCTGTGCCACAAGACAGCTGGAGCCTTGGCCGTCCCGCGGTGATGGTGGCGGTTGCGCTGGCCGAGCTGGACCAGATCCGGCACCGGTTCGGCACCGCCGGGGAGGCGCAGGCCCGCCGCGCTGTCGCTGTTCGCTGGTTGGCTGCGCTGCCCGGGGCCCAGTTGTTCGCCGCCGACGCGCAGGGCGCGCTGCTGTTCACGGTGCCCCGTTCGTTGCCGGGCCGGATGCGGCAGCGGCTGGAGCGCGCGAGCACGGTGGTCGCGGGTAAGCCGGTCACGGTGGCCGGCGAGCAAGTGCAGCTGACCCCGCTCGTCGGGTACGTCCCGTTGCGCGGCCCGGATCCCTCGCACGCCGCACGCCGCGCCCAGACGGCGGCAGCCGCCGCCGCGCACCATCTGGACCTGGTGCCGGTGCCGTGGAACGCCGCACTGGAGCGGTCCGGGCCCCGGCACCGGCGGGAGTCACCGCCGATCCGCGTGCTCGCTTGGGTGCGGAGCTGGCGTACCACGGCGCAGGTACTGGTGACCTTCGGCATCGGTGTGGGCGTGCCGTTCCTGGGCTACCTCGCCGCCGACCGGGCCGGGATCGGGCGGCAGGTCACTTCGGTGGTCTACGCACTCGTGGTGGCCGCGTTGCTGGCCACCGCGGTGTCGCTGTATTGGGAGGGACTGCGGGCCCTGGAACCCACCAAGCTGCCCCAGCAACCGCCGGGTCCGCTCCCGCCGGCCACGGCGATCATCGCCGCGTACCTGCCGAACGAGTCGGCCACCATCCTCGACACCGTTGAGGCGTTTCTGGGCCTGGACTACCCGAGCCTGCAGGTCGTGCTCGCCTACAACACCCCGCACCCCATGCCCGTCGAAGCCGTCCTGGCCCAGCTCGCCGAACGGGACCCGCGCCTGGTCCTGCTCAACGTCGCCGCAAGCACCTCCAAGGCCCAGAACGTCAACGCTGCACTGGCCGTTGTCAGCGGGGTGGTGGTCGGCATCTTCGACGCTGACCACCACCCCGCCCCCGGCGCCTTCCAGCGGGCGTGGCGGTGGCTGGACGCCGGTTACGGCGTCGTGCAGGGCCACTGCGTCATCCGCAACGGCGACGCATCCTGGCTATCGCGGATGGTCGCGGTCGAGTTCGAGCACATCTACGCCGTCGCCCACCCCGGCCGGGCTGCCCTGCACGGCTTCGGGATCTTCGGCGGCTCCAACGGGTACTGGAACGCCGCGCTGCTGCGCAGCGTGCGCATGCGTGCCTCGATGCTCACCGAGGACATCGACTCCTCAATGCGGGTGATCCTGCAGGGCCACCACATCGCCAGCGACCCCGGGCTGCTGTCCCGCGAGCTTGCCCCCACCCGGCTGCGGACCTTGGCCACCCAGCGGCTGCGCTGGGCCCAGGGCTGGACCCAGGTCAGCCGGAAGTACCTGCCCGCTCTGCTCCGCTCCCGGCACACCAGCCTTCGGATGAAGGCCGGTGCCGCATTCCTGCTGGGATGGCGCGAGATCTACCCGTGGCTGTCACTCCAGATCTTCCCGCTGCTCGTCCACGCCGCGTTCGTCCCTGGCGCCGGCATGCGCTGGGGGGTGTCGCTCTTTGTCGTGACCACCCTGCTGACCACCCCGGAGATCCGCGGGCACCCCCGCTGGTTCGTCGGCTACCTCCTGCTCAGCGCCCTGTTCTACAGCGAGTTCACCAACACCGTCGCCCGCGTGGCCCAGCTCAAGGAACTGATGCGCGAACGCACCTGGCGAGTGACCGCCCGCGCCGAGGCACCCCAGCGCCCCGGCCGCAACTACGCCCTGGAGACCGCGGCATGACCACCACCGCCACCGCTGTGTCCGTCACCGCGGCCAGCCCAGCCCCCAGCCGCAGCGACTCTGGCCGTGAGCGGCTCGATGACATTACCGGGTGCCGCGGGATCGTCGCCCTGGCCGTGGTCGTGTTCCACGCCTGGCAGTTCGCCCGCGCCGGCGGCCAGGGCGCCTACGCCGGCACCCCCCTCGGCGCCGCCCTCGCAAGCTTCGACGGAATAATCAGCTGGTTCTTCGTCACCTCGGCCTACCTGCTGTTCCTCCCCGTCGCGACGCGATTCCTCGCCGGTCAGGATCCGGGTAGCGCCCGCGGCTTCCTCGTGCGCCGCGCGCTGCGGGTGCTGCCGGTGTACTGGCTGGCGATCCTGATCTTCTGGGCCTATCGCAACCCTGTCCTGCCCGGGAACTGGGTCGACCTGCTCGAGCACCTCACCCTGACTCAAACCTTTGACAGCCAGCGCATCTTCTACACCATCGCGCCTGCCTGGACCCTGTCCGCCGAGGTCGGCTTCTACCTGCTGATCCCGCTCATCATCGTCATGCTGCGCCGGCTGCCGCTGGCCGAGTGGCGCCCCCGCGCCCGGCTTGCTGTCCTGCTCGCCCCTCCCGCCGCGCTGATCGTGACCTCCGCGGTCTGGAACGCCATCGCGATCGTCAGCAAAACCCCTTTCGAGCGGTGGGCGCTGTGGTTCAACCCGATCGCCTGGCTCGGCAACTTCGGGCTCGGCATGCTCCTCGCCGTCGCCGTGGTGCTGCGCCGCAGCCGCCCGCTCCCCACCCTCGCGCTGCTCACCACCCGGATCACCGCCCTGGCCGGTCTAGGCGTCAGTCTGACACTGCACGGCGACAAGCCCACCGAATTCGTCGCCTTCCACAACCTCAACGCGCTCTGCTACGCCCTGCTGCTGGCCACCTCGGTGCTCGCACCACCCACCTCGCTGTGGCGACGGGCGCTGGCCCGCCCGACGCTGATCTGGATCGGCACCATCAGCTACAGCCTCTACATCTGGCACGAGCCCGTCTTGCGCTGGCTCGACCAGCACGGCCAGCTCAGCCACGACCCCGCCGCCTTCCCCGCCCTCGCCGTGATGCTCTGCGTGCTCAGCACCGCGGCCGGCGCCGTGAGCTACTACGCGATCGAGAAGCCGCTGCGGAACCTCAACCACCTGTTCACCCGCGCCGGACGGCTTCACCGCCCCAACCCCGACATCCCCCCTCAGGCGCCAGCCGCGTCACCCGCGAAGAGGTAAGCCCGAACCCAGGGCATGGTGCGCCTCACTGGGAGTGGCCGGCTGGCCGTCGGGAGCTGGCGCGGGTCGGGGGACCGCATGCTCAACCGACGGACCAGCCGGCGATGGAAGGGGGCACGGGCCCCGTGGACTGGGGTCGGGTATCTCGGCGGTGGCGTGGAACCGGCTGGCCGCCAGGAGCGGAAGGGGGCACGGGGGTGCTCGACCAACGGCCAGCCGGGTCTGGGGGGAGCTAGGGATCGGGCTCCTCTGGTGGGGTGGTATCCATTGCCGAGGCCTGTGCCGGGATATCGGGGGGCTCGGGTGTGGGTAACGACAGCAGAGCGTTGATCACGGTCACGACGTCGCCGTGCAGGTGCCACTCGACCGCGTTCTCGCTGATGCGCAACGGATTGTCCGGGTCCAGCATGTCGTGGGTGCGGTAGGCCAGCGCGTCTTCTTCGCTGTAGAGCAGCACCACCTCTCGCATGCCCTGGAACTCGCGGGTGTAATGGACGAGGTCCAGACAGCCGTCGGGGTTGAACAGGCGCTGGCCGTTGAAGCCGAACCGGCACAGCCTGCGCAGCTGCTCACGAACCGGGTTCACGCCCGCGTCCCGGCTCGCTGACCCAGCCGGGCGCACCGCCGCTCGGCGTCGCGCGCCGAGGCACGCGGTTGACCTCGCCGCCCGTCGAGGACCTGCAACGACATGACCACCTCCGCTGGATGTAGATTCCTGGCCGTTAGCGCCGCTGTCCGTCAGGGGCTACGGTGTACACGACCAGTACTGAAACCGTGACGTAGTAACATGTTACACGGTAACGCGATACAAGAAAACAGGTCTGGGTACGCCCGTTCGGGTGATGTGTGCGAGCAGGCGGGTCCACACTGCTGGAGGACACCCGAAGGAGCCGCCGATGGTCGCGTCCTCGAGTCCGACCGTCCTCAAGCGGTATGTGGCGCTGGAGTTGCGCCGGCTGCGCGAGGGAACCGGGTTCACCCGCGAGCGGGTGGCCGAGCGGTTGCACTGTGTGGTCTCGCACATCTCGCATCTGGAGACCATGCGGAACCTGCCGAAGGCCGCCGAGCTGGAGGTGCTGCTCGGTTTCTACGGCGTCGCCGAGCGCACCGCGCCGTTCCAGGAGCTGGTGGACGCCGCCCGGAAGGGCCGCGACTGGTGGCTGCCGTTCAAGGGCACCGCGCCGGAGTGGTTCGACCTCTTCCTGGCCATGGAGTCCTCGGCCATGCAGATCGACAGCTACGACTCGATGATCGTGCCGGGCCTGTTCCAGACCCCGGCCTACGCCAAGGCCGTCATCCGGGCCGGCGAGCCCGAGCTGAGCGATGCTGAGCTCGCCCGGCGCATCGAGCAACGGATGGCCCGCCAGGACGTGCTCACCCGGCAGCCGGACCCGCCGATCGTATGGCGTGTGCTGGACGAGTCCGTGCTGCACCGGCCCGCCGGTGAGCCACGAGTCCTCGCCGAGCAGCTGGAGCACCTGGTCAAGCTCCTCGACCTGCCCGCGCTCACCGTTCAGCTGCTGCCGCTGGAGGCTGGCGTACACGCTGGGATCGAGGGGACCTTCACGATCATGACGTTCCCGCCCGAGCTCGTAGGCGATCCGGGAATCGCCTACGTCGAGTCTCGGATCGGGGGCACCTACTACGAGGACCCAGCCGAGATCATGACCTATCGCAACACAATGCGGCGCATCCAGGTCCACGCCCGCACCCCTCAGGAGACCCGGACTCTGCTGGTCCGCCGCATAGAGGAGTTGACGTGAACCACGACCACACCCTCGCCGCGCTGACCACCGCGGCCGGGTGGCGCAAGTCCAGCTACTCGTGGGAGAACGGCTGCGTGGAGGTCACCACCGAGCTGCCCGGCTGGGTCGGTGTCCGCGACAGCAAACTCGGCACCGCCAGCCCGGTGCTGGCCTGCACCCTTCCCCACTGGCGCGCGACCCTAGCCGCCACCCTCGACACCTGACGGCCCTGTCCGGGCACTGTTGCCTCGGTGGGAAGGGCGCCTGGGCTCGCTGCCCGTTGCGCCCAGATCAGATGACGAGCCGGCACGGCCGCACGGCGTCGATGAACAGCCGAGCGAACCGCCGTAGCGCGGTCCTGCGCGGGCTTGGTGCGCGACGGCGTTAGTATCCAGCCCGACCTAATCTACTAGGGAGGGCAGCGTGGACGCTGACGACTGCATCATCTGTTCCCCAGCACCCGAGAACCTCCTACTCAGAGAGCCGCGTGGCGTCGTTCTCTTGGACGACCCGGTCCGGGTCGGGCATGTCCTCGTCGGCGCCTCTCAGCATGTCGACGGCTTGCATGAGCTGCCCGCCGCCGTGGCCGGTGATGTGCTGTCCCTCGCGAGCGAGGTGGCCGCCAAGATCGTCTCCAGTGTCGGAGCGCAGAAAGTCTACGTCGCCGCAGTCGGTGACAAGGATAAACACTTCCATGTGCACCTCATCCCCCGTTACGCCGAGGACGCCGGCTTGGGTCCGTTCATCTTCGGTTCGGACGGCTGGGTCGGCACGTTTGACTCCGATCCGTCCGAGGTGTCCGCGCTGCTCCTCCACGAGCAGATTACCTCAGGGTGAGATAAATTGTCGCGGCCCCGGGTGGTGATCCTCGACGGCGTCACCGGTTCCGGCAAGTCAGAGCTTCTCGCCTACGCCAAAGAACACCCCTCAGGCCGCTACGCCATCCCGACCAAACTCACCACGCGTCCCCGTCGTTCCTCGGATAACTCGTGGGAGTTCTCCTTCGTCACGGCTATTGCGGACAGTCCTAGGCTGGTGATCTGGGGTACGTTGGGAAAGCGGTACGCAGTGTCCATCGATGATGTCAGGGACGCGGGCTCCTCGGGCAGGACGTCGGTCCTCGTATGCACCGAGCCCAGTATCATCGCCGTGCTGGCTCACGAATTCGATCTGGTCCACATCTACCTGTACCGACCTATGGGGCGCGCCGAGCTCCTGCGGCTGCTCGACCAGCGTGGAACGGCACCTGACCAGATCAAGATCCGAGTTGCGGAACATGTTTCGGTGCGACACGACTACCTGGTGAAGATACCGACGATCACAGCGACGCTGTTGAACGTCGGTGACACGATGGATCTACGTCACCAATTCGACGAGGTGATGTCACGCGCTGATCTATACTGCCAGACAGGACCTCCGAGGCGGCGCTGGCCATTCGGCTACGGTGAGTAGGGGCGGGCGTGAGGTGAAGTTCGGAATCGCGCTCAACACCTATGAGCTGGGCACCGGCGACGACTGCGCGGACCTGCACAGCCACTTGGATCTCGTCACCCATGGGTACGAGCGCGGACTGCGTTCTATCTTCGTGTTCGAGCACCACTTCTCCGGCTATCTCGTCTCCCCTGCGCCGTTGTTGACCATCGGCTTCCTGGCGGGCCGCCTCCCGGAGGCCACCTTTGGCACGTCCGTGCTCGTTCTGCCTCTGCACGACACGGTGCGACTGGCTGAGCAGATAGCGCTGCTGGACAACCTGACGCGTGGTCGGTGCCTGTTCGGATTTGGTGTGGGCAGGAGTACCGCAGAATACGAGGGTCTGGGGTGCGATAAGGCGACATCCGTTGAACGATTTCCCTTGATGATGTCCCGCCTGATCGAGCTCCTTGCGTCCGACCCCGCCTCGCATTCCACACCGATCCGGCCACGTCCGCGCTACTCGCCGCACAAGCGGTTCTACACTGCGGGCAGGCGGCTCGACATCCTGGGCATCCGCGTCATGCGCAACTATGCTCCCACCATGCCGCGCAGTCCCGGATCGGTCGTCTTCGTGCCGATCACGCTCGCTCGCACGACGGAGGCGGCCAGGCGGCTGGCTCTGCGGGTGACCCACGCCGACCTCGTACTCAGGAACAAGCACTACGGGGTTACGCCGACACGTCCCACACCCGAGCAGGTCCAGTCCGCTGTGGGCAGCCAGGTGGTCGGGTCCGCCGTGGACGCGGCTGAGCAGATCCAGACCATCGGAGAGCGGACCGCGTGTGAGCATCTGGTGTTCGAGTTCGCTTTCGGCGGTCGCGATCTCGACGAGGCCGCGCACATGATCGACTTATTCGGCACCAGAGTGCTGCCGCTGCTGTCCGGAAACATGCGGCTGGGGGAGGACGGCTGATGGTCCTCGTGTTGGTCCGTGACGCGGTCCGGTCGTATTCCGAGAACGGGTCGGGGAATCTGGAGGGGGGCGACTCGCTGACGGGCTCGGTTCACGATGGCCTGCGCGAGTACGGCGCACCCGCAGGTGCCCTGCTCACTCTCGCCAAGGAACCACGGTTCGCTGATCTGCTCGGTGACGACGTCGGTCGGGAGTCGGCGCACGAACACGGAGTCCACCTCGTTGTCGACGGTGTTCGCGTTGGTCTCGGGTACGACCCACAGTGCGAAGCGCCCGCCGAGACGGACCGCAGATGGCAAACGTGCGAGATCGTCCTGCGCACTAACTACGAGCGGTACAGCGTCTACACCCGTCAGACCGCAGGAGAACCAGGGCTCGCGCTCTCGTGGACCGAGGATGCCGCAAGCCTGGAACAGTTACTGCGATACCACGGGGGCTTGGTGCGACTCGCCCGGTGCGCCGACTGGGCGATCGTGTCGAGGAGCATCGCCATCGATCTGCTCGCTGGGAACGTGCTGACCGCAGGGCACTCGGCGAGGGCCGGCGAGTCGAGCCTGGCCGCGAAACTGCACGCCTTCGTCCAGAATGGGGCCAGGCTCAAGAGCATCCTTGACGTGCACAAAGAACTGTTTCCGCATTCGGCCGAGCAGGCCGCGATGCGGCCCGAGAGCACCATGGGAACTCAGCGGCGCATCTTGCACCCCGCACTCTCCGCTGCGCTCAACTACCGGGGCAGCGTGAGTGCGGCGCAGCGGAGCGACTACATCTCCACCTATGTGTCCAGCGACGGCCGTGAATGGTGTCGCGAGTTCCTCGTGGAGCAGGAGTCCGGTGGGCAGCACGCCCGGGACCTTCGACTCCTGGAATACAACCTCCTGTACCTGTTAGGCATCAGGCGCACCAAGCTGTTCCGGGCCGACTACAGTGCCAGGCTGTACTCGGTCATGCTCCCATCGGCCGTGCTCTCCCGGGCGGGAAGTCCCGTTCTCGCAGTGGTGCCGCTGCTCAGCCTGAGCAGGCTGCCGAATTCGTCACGATTCCGCAGCACCATCGGCCTGACCTTCATCGTCGTGCCGGTCCAGTCCGATGACAATGGTGCGCTCGTCGCCCGCCGCACCGGGGTCGCGGAGACGACCGAGATCGCGGTAGACCTGTCCGAGTCCGGAACGGTCCAGCAATCCGGGGGTGTGTATACGATCGACGGCCCCCTCGTGGACTACCTGGGCGGTGGGGGCACCTCGACCTCGATTCCGGATCTGGTCGCCAGGCTCGCCGACAACCTGGTTCGCTGGACCTGCAACGGGAACGCCGCCCGGTACGCCCGGGCCAGTGCAGCCGCCGTTAGAGGGCTGGTGGAGAGCTCAATGGGAAGTGTCTGCTATCTGGTGGACTGGCCCGGCGGACGACATGCCCCGTGGGCGAGGTGGAGCGCGGGCGACGAGGACAAGATGTTCGAGCGGGTACTGCACCGTTCGGTGTTCTACGCTGATCATGTCAACCCTGCTCAGGCGTTCTCCACCAGCGATACCGTCGATTTCCGCAGCCTCGGCGTCGGAAACGCCCACGGCGCCGACATGTCCGGCCTCACGTTCTATAATCCGCACCTGGACAGCAAGTTCGTGCTTTACCCGCAGGGTTCGGAACAATATCCTAACCACTCGATGCTGCGGTGGTTCGCCTGGCAGATCTACCTCGATGTCGCGTTCTCGTGTGTGCGCGCTCTGCTGGGTCGCTTTCACGACAACATCGATACGATCACTGACCTGCGACACGTCCTGCGCGCGGTCCAAGATCTGTCGACCGAGCTTTCCGAGGTCTACGACCTCGATCTCGCGGACTTCTTCTACCGCCGTGAATACGAGAAGCTCCGGTCGATACTGCGGCTGGACTCCGACTATGAGTACATGCGCACCAGACTGGCCTCGGCGCAGGGGGAGTCGTCACTGCGCGAGCAGATGCTGATGAACAGCCTTGTGCTCGCGCTGGCCATGTCAAGCCTCCTCACCACGCTGGTCGTCACGGTGGGCCAGCACTACAAGTGGACTGTGGAAGTCTACCTCTATGGCGCTGCTGCGGCGATCGCCACAGCCCTAGTGATCAGCTTCAGCTTCTTCGGACCCCTGCGCAGGATCACCGCAAGAATACGATTGCTCATCGCAGGCAGGCGGCGGTGAGGATCCCTACATGGAGAGGAGCACCACAATGCGGCCTCAGCCACTAACGCCCAGACCTGATACCGCCACAGTCGTCTACAGAGGGCCGGTCTTCACCGCATGGCAGTGGGACCAGCCGATGTTCGACGGCACCAGCCGCCGGTTCGAAGTGCTCAGCCGGACCGACACCGTCCTTGTCCTGCCGGTGACCAAGGAGAAGAACGTGCTGCTCGCCGCGGAGCGGCAGCCGGGTGTCGGTGAACGCCTGCACACCATCGGCGGACGTATCGAGAATGGAGAGTCACCCGAGGCTGCTGCGGGCCGGGAACTGGCCGAGGAGTCTGGATACACCGCACAGCGGTTGGTGCCGTGGACTGCATGGCAGCCGCTGAGCAAGATCGACTGGGCGGTGTACATCTACTGGGCAGGCGGGCTGTCGGAGCCTGCAGGCACGAGTCTCGACGCGGGCGAGCAGATTCGCCTGGTCCCCGTGCCCGCGGACGATCTACTCGACTTCCAGGGCGTGGGCAATATCCAGGACGCGGAGCTGATGTACCAGCTCGGCCGTGCGGGTATCCTCCCGTCCGAGCGCGAAGCGATGCTGGACGCTTTCGAGCGAGCGTGGATGCCGTGAGTGCGGTTCCGGTCCCGCCGAGCGCTCGTCTCTCCAGTGAGGCCGCGTTCCGGCTTCGCCGCCACTGCGAGTCGGTCACTCACGGCATTCACAAGGGCTACTGCCGCTACTGGGCTGCGTGTCGGCGAATCGCCGACAGCGAGGTCTTCGCCCCGCTCAGGTCGTGGCTCGACGCCGTCTCGGTCCATGGCTTCGGGGTGGTGTCCGGGCTCGCGTTGGACAGGCATATCCCGCCTACTCCGCACGAGCGCGTGTGTGCCGTCCAGTTGCCCGTGGCGGACGCCGTCGTTGGCAGCGTCGCCGCCGCTCTCGGCGTTCTGTACACAATAGACGGGAAGCGAAATCCCCGGCACATCCACGACGTCTACTACATCGCAGAAGACGCTCGGACTCAGCTGGGCTCGGGATGCTCCGAACTGCAGTGGCACGTCGAGGACGGGTGTCATCCGGCGCGGCCGGACTGGGTAATCCTACTGTGCCTGCGCAACGGCCCTGGCGTGATGACGGCCCTCGCACGCTACGACGACATGACTTTCTCAGACCATGAGCAGAGCCTGCTGACCGAGACGCCGGTGCGTCTCCGCCTCGACGACTCGTACCAGCGCAAGGATGCCGTGCGCACGGACGTCCGTACTCTGCTCGCCACCACTCGGGGAATGGAGCTCATCTACGACCCGGCTTACACAGTGGTGGAGGGCGCCGCGACTCGAGAGATCCTGGCCCTGATGGTGCGCGAGATCGCCCGGGCCAGGTTCGAGGTGATGCTGCGCGCGGGCGACTTGCTTGTCTTCAACAACCGTCGCACGGTCCACTGGCGCTCTGCCTTCGCTCCCCACACCAGTGCCCGGGAGCGGTGGATTAAGCGAGCGCTGGTGCTGTCACAGGACCCGGACACTGTCCACTGGGTGGCGCCAGGGGTGGTCCATGCGTAGCCGACAGCCGCGAGCACCGATGACCAACACTGAGTACGAAAGACTGGCTCTGACCGGCGGAATCAACCTGTCAGACGGGCACGCGCGACTACCGCTGGACACCCGGCAGCGAGAGATCATCCACTCGTTGCCGGATTTGTTCCACGAGATCGACCGCGCCAACCAGGAAAGCCTCGAAACCAGCTTCCTGCGAGCGTTCTTCGACTTGTGTGGGCAGCCGTCCGCCTTGCGATCGGCTGGCCTCCACTTGAGTTTCTCTGCTTCTTCTGGCCTGAAGATAATCGCCCAGACTTGCCGACGACAGGGCTTGCGCGTACTACTTATCGAACCGGTATTCGACAACATCCGCCATTTTCTCGAGTTCGAGGAGGTGACTGTCTCGGCGGTCAGCGAATGCTCACTACGTGCGCTGGAGCGGTTGGTATGGCCCTCAGGCAAGGCTGCCCTGTGGCTGGTTCTGCCCAACAATCCCACTGGGTTCTGCCTGTCCGAGGCCGAGTTCCGCGCGGTTGTGGCGCAGTGCCGGGGTAGGAACTGCGCGCTGATCGTGGACGCGAGCTTCCGTCCGCATTCGGAGGCGATGCTGGGATGGGACATGTACGACGTGCTCCAGACCGGCGGCGTCGAGCACATGGTGGTGGAGGACACCGGCAAGACATGGTCCCTGCACGACATCAAGGTCGGTGTGACCGCAGCCTCCGCTGGGTTCGCTGAGGATCTGCACGTGCTGCATGACCAGTTGTTGCTTCATGTTTCGCCGCTGCACCTAGCCGTCCTGACGAGGTTCGTTGTGGACTCTCGGGAGCGCGGTCTGGACGCGACGATCCGATCCACCGTGCGCAGGAATCGCGGGGTCATTCACGAGCTGGTCCGGTCCGACGGGTATGAGCACCACGGCGACTGTGCCAACGTCCCCCTGGAACTTCTGGGGGTGCCTGCCGGAATGACCGCGCACTCCTTCTGGGCCGCATGCCGGGACGTGGGTGTCGAGGTTCTGCCCGCGCAGAACTACTACTGGTCCTCGGCGCGCGGCCACCGGCTTTTCCGCGTGCCGCTGGCCCGCCCCACCGAGGACCTGATCAATGCCCGCGACCTCCTGCACCGAGTGCGGATGACCGGCGAAACGCGGTCGCGCGCATGAGTGAGACCGTGTCTTTCGGGTGGAGCTCGGTGGTGGGCGAACTTCGCCGGAGCCGGGATCCGGCAGGCTTGGCGATTGATCCGGACGCCCGCGTGGTGTGGGTCGTCGCGCGGGTCACCTCGCTCTCCCGAGACCAGCTCTCCCCGGCGGTGTGCGCGGTTCTGACACCAGAGCGAGTCAGTGCGTACTCACACAGCGCCGTCAACGTGTGGCGACTGGGGGTTCCGGTCCTTACCGGCGTCGACGTGAGCCGGTGGGCCGACGGCGCGCATGTGCTGGTCGACTTCGACACAGGCGAGATACGCGAAGGGACCCGGCCCTCGGCCGCAGCGCATCCGCCACGCGCGTCGGCTATGCTCGATGTGCTGGCCGAAGTGGCGATCCCGGCCGACCTTCCGACTGTCAGCATCGCCGATGGTATCGGTGTCGTCAATGTCGAAGGCCTTGTACGCCTAGGTAGGGACGACGCCCGACGCCTGTGCGCAGAACTGGCGGACGTCCACCGGGAGGCGCTGGAGATCAGGTTCTTCGACCACCATCCGGTGCCGTCCGCAGCCGATGCGACAATGGGGTACCGGGGTGCCCGTGTGGCGCTCGACGGGCGCGCGGTGGACCTGTTTCTCCGCTGGGTCGACGATCTTGATCTGGCCCGAGAACCAACCGTGGTCCTGCCGATGTACGCGCACGCGGACGAGTTCGAGGCTTTCGCGCGGCGGATGGCGCCGCTCACGTCGAGTATCGGTGTGACGGTCGAGTGCCCGGAGGCAGCGTTGTGTCTGGGACAGATCGTCGACCGCTGCTCGAGCGTCGAGATCGGGCTCAATGACCTCACTCAGTTCACCGTCGCCTGGAACCGCGATGTCGTCAGCCGCCTGCTGATGCCCACGGACAGGATAAGCGAGGGAGTGGCCGTTCTCATCGATCGGGTCTCGGCGGCGGTCGTCGGGCGACCCATCCGGTATTCGCTGGGCCTGGATCTGCGGCCGTCGCCTGCTCTTGTCGACCGGATCGCTGCACTGGGTGTTCCGGCGATTTCCTGTCCTGCGGTACTCGCCGCCAGGTGGAAAGCGCTGATGCCCACCCCTGGGTGATCACTGCTCGCGCGTGGTCTCCAGCCACACCGGGCCGTAACGCGGCATCTACAGCCGAACCCAGTCCCCGCGCTCATCGCGGGCTAGTACTACAGTGCTAGATCATTAGGGTCTGAAGGCGGAGGTGGCGCCGAACGTGGGCTCGGCGGGCTTGGGCTTGATGCCAGCGCCGAAAGATCGACCAGTGCAGGCCGTGGCGGATTTCTGG
>JBOHFY010000036.1:0-3619 GCA_050699895.1 Pseudonocardiaceae bacterium | reverse complement strand
GCCGCGAGCAGCGCCCGGCGCAGCACCGGCAGCGCCCGCGCGGTGGAGCGCACCAACACCGCCATGTCTGACCAGGCCACCCCGTCCAGCAGGTGGGCGCGGCGGAGCTGGTCGGCCACCCAGGACGCCTCAGCCGCGGCGGAACCGAACACCTGGACGGTGACCTCCCCGCCAGGCTGCTCCCCCGCCGGGCCGTACAGCTCGGCACGCGGGCCGGGCAACCGGCTGGCCAGCCGAGATACCGCGACCCGCACCGCCGGAGCCATCCGGTATCCGGTGCGCAGCCGGACGACCGCGGACTCGCCGGTGGTGAGCAGGCCAGGATCCGCGCCACGGAAGGAGAAAACCGCCTGGTCCGGATCACCGAGGAGCAGTAGCTCGCGGGCGCTCGCGCCGAGCCGGGTCACCAGCCTGGCCTGCAACGGGTCGAGGTGCTGGGCGTCGTCGACGATCAGGTGGCGCACCCGGTCGGATTCCCTGCGCAGCACCTCGGCGTCGGTGTCGAGCACCAGCAGCGCGGCGGACACCAACTCGGCGGCGTCCAGTGCGGGCGCGGTGGCTTGCGGAGCGGCGGTGCCCACCGACCCGCGCAGCAACATCACTTGCTCGTATTCGCGGAAGAAGCGCCCAGCGGCCACCCACTCCTCGTGCCCGCACGTGCGGCCCAGCGCGATGAGGTCCTCCGGCGCTAGCCCACGTTCCGCAGCGCGCATCAGCAGATCCCGCAGTTGCGCGGCGAAGGCCGGCAGGCCGAGCGCCGGGCGTAGCCGCACCGGCCAGCCCCGGCCACCAGCCGCACGCGCTCCCGCGAGCAGCTCCCGGACCACCACATCCTGCTCAGGACTGGAGAGCAACCGGGGCGGGGGCAGATCCCGCAGTGACGCCTGCATCCGCAGTACGGCGAAGGCGTAGGAGTGCACCGTGCGCACCAGCGGCTCCCGCACGGTGGGCGTGACACCCTGCGCGGTGAGCCGCTCAACGATACGTTCTCGCAGGTCGACGGCCGCCCGGCGACTGGAGGTGAGCACCAGCACCCGCTCGGGGTTCACCCCGCGACGCAGCACCCGGTCGGCGACCGTGTGCGCCACCAGGGTGGTCTTGCCGGTTCCCGGGCCGCCCAACACGCGCAGCGGCCCGCCAGAGTGTTCCAGCACTCGGCGGGCGTCGGGGCCCCAGACGGCGGCACACGGCGCCGCGGTAACGGAACGAACCAGGATGGGCACGCTGCGCATGCAACCACGCCACTCTGACAGTCTGCGGCGCGGGCGGATGGCGACCAGCATCCCCAGCGCCGCCAGCGGCGTCGGCGCGCACGGCCGCTACCGTGGTGGACTTCCTTCCCTCGGACTCGTTGTCGGGTCCACGTTCGGGGATGCGACGTATTTGCGGTATTTGCGTTACCTCGTCCTGTGGTTAAGACACTTGCGCTACGCTTGCACCCTTGTGCTAACCTGACCATGATTAGGCTATGACGGATAGTTGGGGGCCCGTTCAGATGGTCACGAGGATGTCCGAGTTTCGTGGGACCTCAAGCGTCTCAGTGATCATAATGCTACGGTGACAATGTCATTGTGATGGGGGTGACTGGTGTGGCGTCAACTTCCATTCCCAGCCGATTTCGCGGAGACATACTGCTGTTCACCGCGACAATAGATCAGCCCGAGGGCACGCCCACACCTGCGGGCTGGCGGCCATACGTCGATGGCACGATCGAAACCCACCTGGTCTCCAGCCGGCACGACAATATGATGAAGCCGCCAGGTCCGCTGACCCAGATCGGGCCGATCTTGGCGGCTAAACTCCAAGAAATCACTGATGACACATCACCATCCCAACAGGAGGGCTAAGTCATGACGAATCCTTTCGAAGACAACGACGGCACCTACCTCGCGCTGATTAACGACGAGAGCCAGTACTCCCTGTGGCCAGCGTTCATCGAAGTACCAGCCGGGTGGCGGATCGCCCACCCCCAGGACACGCGCCAAGCTTGTCTGGACTATATCAATGAGCACTGGACCGATATGCGGCCCCAAAGCCTCATCGACGCCATGAACGGTCAGCAGTAACGCCGACGCCATGTCCAGAGCAACCATGCCGAGCCGACAATCCCCGGCGAGGGGGCGCATCCCGGCACGCTGGGACACGCCCCCTCGCCGGTGGCGGTCAGGCCTTACTTAGGTAGCCCGGCCAGGAATTTCTGCAGGTCCGGGTCGGTCCAGAACTGGCCGACGATCGTCTGCTGGGCCAGCGCCACCGCCTCCAGGGCTGTCTTCTTCGCCGCCGCCACCTGGGCGGGAGGCGTGGCAGGGTTAGCAGCCAAGAGAGCGTAAGCCGCCAGGGCGCTGCGCAACGTGGCTGCGGTGTTCACCAGGCGGGCCTTGGACTCGAGCGCCGGCTGGACCTTGGCGAAGGGCGAGCCGGGTCCGGTCCCCCCGCCGCCGGGCCGATTGAGATCCAGCGCCACGTCGTTCAGCTGCGTGAGCGCCGTCCTGTCGGCGTCGGTGGGGGCGGTCTTCTTGACGTCCGAGGTCCGGGCCGCGGCGTTGAGGAGGTTCACCCCGAAGCCGTAGCGGTTGAGAAGGGTGGCCACGAGCGTCTTGAGGGTGTCGACGCTGGGGGCGGGCTTGGCGAACTCGACCGCCGCCGCGTCCAGAGCGTCCTGCGTCTCCTGAGCGGCGCTGGCCGAGCGCACCGCGATCAGCCCCTTAACGCCAGGGAAACCGGCCTTGACATTGTTGAAGAACTTCGTGGCCTTGGGCACGTCGCCAGTGCCGGCGGCCAGGGCGTCGCGACTGATCAGCAGCTGGGCCCGCACCCCGCGAAGCGGCACCAGATCGTCGAACAGCGGGTGCAGGGCGGGTTGGGCGGCGACGAAACCGATGGTCAGGTTGATCTGCTGGCTCAGGTGTGCGGCCAGCGCCGAGAGCGTGGGCCAGTCGGGCTGAGGCTGCTCAAGGCCGGCTTGGATCACGAACTGGGTGTCGACCTCGATGTCTTGGTACAGCGGCAGCGACCGGTGGTTGACGTACACCTCGACGGCCTGCCACGCGGCTTCGTAGTCCTCGCCAGCTTGGATCGAGGCGGCGACGTCCCGGCGATTGATGGCCGACTGCCACCGCTGAACGAACGGCGGGATGGTCCTGAGGTTGGTGACCTCTTTGAAGGCGAACGGTAAGGGCGGCAGCACGATGGAGACTCCAGACAGAGCAGGGCCGATCAGGCCCTGGACGGCATCGCTGGACATGTCGACCTGGATCGGCAAGGGCGGAGTGGGTTCGGGCGGTGCCGCGGCGGCGGTCCCGGCGAGACCGCCGGCACCGATAGCGAGGGCGAGAGCAGGGCCGAGGAGCACGGGACGTCGTGCGGCAGCCATGAGGAGCGGCCTCCTGGGACTAGTGGGCGAGGGCGCCGGGGGACACCCTTTACTTAGGGATGCCTACCCTTTACTTAGGGTTGCCTAAGTTATAGTTCGGCGCGGTCTTCATCGGCTCCTGCGGCCAGGTGTTACAAGCGACGCCGCTGAGTACCCGGCGCGAAACAATAAGATGCCAGACGATGAACAGCGAGGACCTGCCCTAGCACCGAGTGCTGGACACAGCAGTGGGGCCCGGTCCTGATG